>CATLGN010000019.1 GCA_949935685.1 uncultured Lachnospiraceae bacterium
CGCGGATTATCGCGCGGGTGAGCAGAGTCAGTGCGGACGGCGAAACAGTCACGGGCAATGTGGAGTCGACGCTTGGCCGGTTTATTTTCAATGAAATACTGCCGCAGGATCTCGGCTTTGTGGATCGGAGCGATCCGGAAAATCTGTTAAAACTGGAAGTGGATTTCCATGTGGGGAAAAAGGGCCTGAAACAGATTCTGGAGAAGGTAATCAACACGCATGGGGCGTCCAAAACAGCGGAAGTGCTGGACGACATCAAGTCCACCGGCTATAAATATTCCACGCAGGCGGCTATGACCGTATCGATCTCCGATATGACAGTGCCGGCGCAGAAACAGCAGATGTTGAATGAAGCGCAGATGACGGTGGATAAGATTTCCCAGAATTTCCGGCGCGGACTGATTACGGAGGAAGAACGTTACCGGGCCGTGGTGGAAACCTGGAATGAAACGGATAAAGAACTGACAGACGTGCTGCTGGCGGGTCTGGACAAATATAACAATATCTTTATGATGGCGGATTCCGGCGCCCGTGGTTCCAATCAGCAGATCAAGCAGCTCGCGGGCATGCGCGGTCTGATGGCGGATACGACGGGGCGGACAATCGAACTGCCGATCAAGTCCAATTTCCGTGAGGGACTGGACGTACTGGAATACTTTATGTCGGCGCACGGCGCCCGCAAGGGTCTGTCCGATACGGCGCTGCGTACGGCCGATTCCGGTTATCTGACACGGCGTATGGTGGACGTGTCGCAGGAACTGATTATCCGGGAAGTAGACTGCTCCGAGGGGCGGGATGAGATACCGGGTATGACGGTAAAAGCCTTTATGGATGGCAAGGAAGTGATCGAAGGTCTGAAGGACAGAATCACCGGCCGGTTTTCCTGCGAGGAGATCCGCGACAGAGACGGCAATGTGATCGTAAAGAAGAACCATATGATTACGCCGAGCCGGGCGGCGCGTATTCTGAGCACCGGCGTAAATGAAAAGGGCGAGCCGGTGGAAGCGGTAAAAATCCGTACGATTCTCGGCTGTCGTTCCCATAACGGGATCTGTGCAAAATGCTACGGCGCGAATATGGCGACTGGGGAGCCGGTGCAGGTCGGCGAGGCGGTGGGTATCATAGCCGCACAGTCGATCGGGGAGCCGGGTACACAGCTTACCATGCGTACTTTCCACACCGGCGGCGTGGCCGGCGATGATATTACACAGGGTCTTCCCCGTGTGGAGGAGCTTTTCGAGGCCAGAAAACCGAAAGGGCTTGCGATTATCGCGGAGTTCGGCGGCGAGGCGGAAATCCGGGATACCAAGAAAAAACGGGAAATCGTTATCACCAACCACGAGACAGGGGAGAGCAAGGCATACCTGATTCCCTACGGTTCCCGTATCAAGATACTGGACGGCGCCATTCTGGAAGCGGGCGACGAGCTGACAGAAGGAAGCGTAAACCCGCATGATCTGCTGAAGATCAAGGGTATCCGCGCCGTACAGGATTATATGCTCCGTGAGGTACAGCGTGTGTATCGTCTGCAGGGCGTTGACATCAGCGATAAGCATATCGAAGTGATTGTGCGTCAGATGCTGAAAAAGACACGCATTGAAAACAGCGGCGACACGGAATTCCTGCCGGGCACGCTGGTGGATGTGCTTGATTTCGAAGAGATCAATGAACAGCTTGTCGCAGAGGGCAAAGAGCCGGCAGAGGGCAGGCAGGTTATGCTCGGAATTACCAAGGCGGCGCTGGCGACGAACTCCTTCTTATCGGCCGCATCCTTCCAGGAGACGACCAAGGTGCTGACAGAGGCGGCCATCAAGGGCAAGGTCGATAATCTGATCGGTCTGAAAGAGAACATTATTATCGGAAAGCTCATTCCTGCCGGCACGGGTATGAAGCGTTACCGGAACGTACAGCTCAGTACGGACGCGGAGCTGCAGGACACCTTTTCTTTTGACGAAGAAACGGATGATTTTGATTTGACGGACGATGGGGAAATGCCGGAGGACGATAGGGAACCGGAAGCGGATTTTGACGACGAACCGGATGATGCGGAGACGGAAGCGGATTTTGCGGAGGACGATGATCTCTCCGGGGAGGCAGATGACTTTTCCGACGCGGACGATGATTTTGTTGAAGAGGAAGAAGACGCCGGCAGTATAAAGGAAGGCGAGCTGGTGTAGGAAGATGATTTGCGAACGGCGCGGGGCTTATGGGAGTACGGCGCGCGCCGTTCACAAAACCGCGCCTGTTTTTTTACCGGCGCAGCAGAATAAAAAATTTTGTTGACAATGCATTTGTAAACACGTATACTATCTTAGTGTGCATGCAAATGCATTGTTTTTGCATTGCGCATAAGAAACTATCATTCCATTATACTATGAAAGAGGTGAAACAGAATGCCAACATTTAACCAGTTAGTAAGAAAAGGTCGTCAGACATCTGTAAAGAAGTCCACAGCTCCGGCGCTGCAGAGAGGATACAATTCCCTGCGCAAGAAAGCGATCGAGACTTCTTCTCCCCAGAAGAGGGGTGTGTGCACAGCCGTAAAGACTGCGACACCGAAGAAGCCGAACTCCGCGCTCCGTAAGATTGCCAGAGTACGTCTTTCCAACGGAATCGAAGTTACCAGTTATATCCCGGGCGAAGGCCACAACTTACAGGAGCACAGCGTTGTTCTCGTAAGGGGCGGCAGGGTAAAGGACTTACCCGGTACAAGATACCATGTCATCAGAGGTACGCTTGATACCGCCGGCGTTGCGAACAGAAGACAGGCCCGTTCCAAATATGGTGCCAAGAGACCGAAAGCTGCAAAATAAGCGGGCGTGTGAATTGCCTGCAAGTACCACAAATAAGCTGATTAGAAAAGTGTTGGAATTTTGTTATAAGATTACCGCACGAACACAGATTACAATTGTGAGTACCGATGAATTAAGTCTTTCATGATTAAGGAGGGAAGAACCGTGCCACGTAAAGGACATATTCAGAAAAGAGATGTATTGGCCGATCCTTTATACAACAATAAAGTGGTGACAAAGCTGATCAACAACATTATGCTGGATGGTAAGAGAGGCGTTGCTCAGAAGATTGTATACAGCGCATTTGCCAAAGTGGAGGAAAAAGCCGGAAAACCGGCGCTGGATGTATTTGAAGAAGCGATGAATAATATTATGCCAGTTCTTGAAGTAAAAGCGAGACGTATCGGCGGCGCGACCTATCAGGTGCCGATCGAAGTCAGAGCGGACAGACGGCAGGCCCTTGGCCTTCGCTGGCTGACGATGTTTTCCCGCAAGCGCGGAGAAAAGACGATGGTTGACAGGCTGGCGAATGAGATCCTGGATGCTGCAAACAATACAGGAGCTGCAGTAAAGAGGAAAGAAGATATGCATAAGATGGCAGAGGCCAACAAGGCGTTTGCGCATTACAGATTCTAAAGGAGGAATAATCCTTGGCTGGAAGAGAGTATCCATTAGAGAGAACCAGAAATATCGGTATTATGGCGCATATCGATGCGGGCAAAACCACATTGACGGAGCGTATCCTGTACTATACCGGTGTAAATTATAAAATTGGCGATACCCACGAGGGAACTGCGACGATGGACTGGATGGCTCAGGAGCAGGAGCGGGGTATTACGATCACATCAGCCGCAACCACCTGTCACTGGACATTGGAAGAGAACGGGAAGCCGAAGGAGGGCGCGCCGGAACATCGTATCAATATTATTGATACGCCCGGTCACGTTGACTTCACGGTTGAGGTAGAGCGTTCCCTGCGTGTGCTGGATGGCGCTGTGGGTGTGTTCTGTGCCAAAGGCGGTGTGGAGCCGCAGTCGGAAAATGTATGGCGTCAGGCTGATACGTACAATGTACCGCGAATGGCATTTATTAATAAGATGGACATTCTGGGTGCGAACTTTTACGGCGCCGTAGATCAGATTAAAACAAGACTGGGTAAGAATGCCATTATTCTTCAGCTCCCGATCGGGAAAGAAGATGATTTCCAGGGCATTATCGACCTGTTTGAAATGAAAGCCTATATCTATAACGACGATAAGGGCGACGATATTACCATTACCGACATCCCGGAAGATATGAAAGATGACGCGGAATTGTATCATACCGAGCTGGTAGAGAAGATCTGCGAGCTGGACGATGATCTGATGATGGTATATCTGGAAGGGGAGGAACCTTCCATAGAAGATATGAAAGCGGCGCTCCGCAAGGGCACCTGCGAATGTACGGCGGTCCCGGTATGCTGCGGTTCCGCATACAGAAACAAAGGCGTGCAGAAACTGCTGGATGCAATTCTTGAATTTATGCCTGCGCCGACGGACATCCCTGCCATTAAGGGAACCGATCTGGACGGCAATGAAGTGGAGCGGCATTCTTCCGATGACGAACCGTTTTCCGCGCTTGCCTTTAAGATTATGGCCGATCCCTATGTCGGGAAACTGGCATTCTTCCGTGTGTATTCCGGCACGATGAACTCTGGTTCCTATGTGCTGAATGCGACAAAGGGCAAGAAAGAACGTGTGGGACGTATCCTGCAGATGCATGCGAACAAGAGAGCGGAGCTGGACAAGGTATATTCCGGTGACATCGCGGCGGCGGTAGGCTTTAAGTTTACGACGACGGGCGATACGATCTGTGACGATCAGCATCCGGTTATCCTTGAGTCGATGGAATTCCCGGAACCGGTTATCGAACTGGCAATCGAGCCGAAGACAAAAGCCGGACAGGGAAAGATGGGCGAAGCGCTGGCAAAACTGGCAGAGGAAGATCCGACGTTCCGTGCGCATACGAATCAGGAGACAGGCCAGACGATTATCGCCGGCATGGGCGAGCTGCATCTGGAAATTATCGTGGACAGACTGCTGCGTGAATTTAAGGTGGAAGCCAATGTAGGCGCGCCGCAGGTTGCTTATAAAGAAGCGATCACGAAAGAAGTGGAAGTGGACAGCAAGTATGCGAAGCAGTCCGGCGGACGTGGCCAGTACGGACATTGTAAAGTCAGATTTGCACCGATGGACGCCAATGGAGAAGAACTGTTCAAGTTCGAATCTTCGGTTGTGGGCGGTGCGATTCCCAAAGAATATATTCCTGCCGTTGGCGAAGGAATCGAAGAAGCCACCAAAGCAGGTATCCTGGGCGGGTTCCCGGTTGTGGGCGTATACGCCAATGTTTACGACGGGTCCTACCATGAGGTCGACTCTTCGGAAATGGCGTTCCATATCGCAGGTTCCCTTGCTTTCAAGGAAGCGATGCAGAAAGCGGCGCCGGTGCTGCTCGAGCCTATTATGAAGGTGGAAGTGACAATGCCGGAAGAATATATGGGCGATGTCATCGGTGACATCAATTCCCGCCGTGGACGGATTGAGGGAATGGAAGACATCGGCGGCGGCAAGATGGTAAAAGCGTTTGTACCGCTTGCGGAAATGTTCGGTTATTCCACCGATCTGCGTTCCAAAACGCAGGGCCGCGGCAACTATTCCATGTTCTTCGAGAAATATGAACAGGTTCCGAAGAACGTACAGGAAAAGGTGCTGGCTGCAAAGGGAAAATAGGAAAAAATACTTGAAATATTTGCCTGAGTTTACTATAATCAGTGGTAGACGGGTTAAGGGAACGAGTATATATTTCGAAACAAAACAATGAAAGAAAAAGCAAAATTAAGGAGGAACATCCAAAATGGCTAAAGCTAAATTTGACAGAACCAAAACGCATTGCAATATTGGTACCATTGGTCATGTTGACCACGGTAAAACAACTCTGACAGCGGCTATTACAAAAGTGCTTGCTACCAGAGTAGAAGGCAATACGGCAACAGATTTTGAAAACATTGACAAGGCTCCGGAAGAGAGAGAAAGAGGTATCACAATCTCTACCGCTCACGTTGAGTATTCTACAAACAACAGACACTATGCACACGTTGACTGCCCTGGCCACGCTGACTATGTAAAGAACATGATCACCGGTGCGGCACAGATGGACGGCGCTATTCTTGTAGTAGCAGCAACAGACGGTGTTATGGCGCAGACAAAAGAGCACATCCTTCTGTCCCGTCAGGTAGGCGTACCGTATATCATCGTATTCCTGAACAAATGCGATATGGTAGACGACCCTGAACTGATCGAACTGGTTGAAATGGAAGTAACGGAGCAGCTGGAAGAGTATGGCTTCAATGACTGTCCGATTATCAAAGGTTCCGCACTGAAAGCTCTGGAAGATCCGAGCGGCGAGTGGGGCGATAAGATTATGGAACTGATGGATACTGTTGACGAGTATATCCCGGATCCGGAAAGAGCAACTGACAAGCCTTTCCTGATGCCTGTCGAGGATGTATTCACGATCACAGGCCGTGGTACGGTTGCTACAGGCCGTGTAGAGCGTGGTACACTGCATCTGAATGAAGAAGTTGAAATCGTTGGTATCAAAGAAGAGACTCGTAAGACAGTTGTTACCGGTATCGAAATGTTCCGTAAGCTGCTTGACGAGGCACAGGCTGGTGATAACATCGGCGCACTGCTTCGCGGCGTACAGAGAACAGAGATCGAAAGAGGCCAGGTTCTTTCCAAACCCGGCAGCGTTACCTGCCATAAGAAATTTACGGCTCAGGTTTACGTTCTGACAAAGGACGAGGGTGGACGTCATACACCTTTCTTCAATAACTACAGACCGCAGTTCTATTTCAGAACAACGGACGTTACAGGCGTTTGCAACCTTCCGGAAGGAACGGAAATGTGCATGCCTGGCGATAATGTAGAGATGAGCATCGAGCTGATTCATCCGATCGCTATGGAGCAGGGTCTTACGTTCGCTATCCGTGAGGGTGGTCGAACAGTAGGTTCCGGCCGTGTGGCTACGATTATCGAGTAATACTGATAAACACTGACAAAATGAGGATACCCCTTTGAGAAATCAGAGGGGTATTTTTTGCGTCATGATAACAATTAGTCGGGAAAGATATGTCTTGTAAAAATGGCGGTTTGATCTTATAATGGCTGTGTTGTCACACCCTGGACTGGCAACAGGAAGGGGGTGTGCCGTTTGGAAATATTACTAACCTTTTTGGTTTCCGTCATGGCGAGCATAGTCGGCTACTATGTTTGCAAATGGCTGGACGGAAACGACAGTGACAACTAGCCTGAAAGAAAGCCCCGGAGGTGACGCTCCGGGGTTTTCGCTTTTGGCACCGCTTGAAATTACCAACCTTTTAGCTATCGCCATTATATCATATGCGCGAAGCTATTTCAAGTATCCCCGGATTTTCTGTGTTTATGCTTTGTAGGATTACAATACATGAATGAAACCAGATAAAGAGAAAACTCAAAATGTTCATTCCAGTATGAATCTTCGCAGTAAAATGGAGTTAATCAGGGACTTTCTGCTAAGAATCAATGCACAGACCGAGGTAGACGGAGACTGGAAGAAGTTTGTGGATGAGCAGAGAGAGAACGACCTCGCTGTTATTATTGAGGAAGAAAAGCTAAAGACGGAAGAAACACATAAGTTTATAGACAATTCATTCCGTGATGGCGTGCTAAAGACAACAGGGACAGATATTGACATTATTATGCCTGCGGTGTCTCGTTTTGGCGGTGGAAACAGGGCAGAGAGAAAGAAACGTGTTATTGACCGGCTGCTGGCCTACTATGAAAAATATATGGAGCTTGTTTGTATAAAATAGCGCTATCAGTATCCCATGATGCAACTCTGATGCATCCCTGCTTTATGATAAAACAAGCAGGATTCGGCAATCACACAGGAGGAAAGCATCATGAAATACCAATGGAGAGCGGGGCTGGCGTACGGACTGCTGCTTTTACTGACGGGCTGCGGCATGGCGCAGACAGAGGCGGCGGATATAATGACAGCACAGACGGCGGCGGAGAGAGCGGTTTCAGCGACAGAGCCGGATGCGGCGCCGGCGCGGCAAATGGATATGGAAGCAGAAACGGATGGGAAGACGGACGAGAATGCGGATTCGGAAACAGAATCCGGCATTGATACGGAAAAAGCGGCGGATTTGGCACAGGAGCCGGAAGGGGGAGCGGAGGAACAGCCGTTGCCTGCATTGTCTCTCGAGTCAGAAGACTGGGGACTGGGATTCGGAGAGGCGGGGACACAGCCGGTGGGAAACGCGTCCGCGGCCGATCTGGAAGCGTATCACGCGTATTATGTGGGAGACGATACGGAGCCGGTAATCTATCTTACATTTGACTGCGGATATGAGAATGGCAATACGGAAGCGATACTGGACGCATTGGAAAAGCATCATGTACCGGCGACGTTTTTTGTTGTCGGCCATTTTCTGGAATCTGCGCCCGAGCTGGTAAAGCGTATGGCACAGGACGGGCATGCGGTGGGGAATCATACATACCATCATCCCGATATGGCGGCGATTGCGGATGCGGAGGCATTCCAAAAGGAACTGGATGACGTGGCGGCGCTGTATTATGAGATTACGGGGAAGGAACTGGATCAATATTATCGTCCGCCCGCCGGGAAATGCAATGCGGATAATCTGCGGATGGCGAAGGATATGGGATATGCCACGGTTTTCTGGAGCCTTGCCTATGTGGACTGGGAGCAGGACAGTCAGCCTTCTCATGAGGAAGCTTTTGCGAAGTTGACCGGCAGGATTCATCCGGGCGCGATTGTATTGCTGCATAACACATCGCAGACCAATGGGGAGATCTTGGACGAGCTGCTGACCCGATGGGAGGACATGGGATATTGTTTCCGGCCGCTTTCGGAACTGGTTGGATAGAGAATCATCACTTAACATTTCCGAAACGGAATTGGACAGAGACAGAAAAAGTCTGCAATACAATAATATGATTCTGGCAGAGGCGTATGCTTCCGGCTGCACACCGGGCTACGGGTATAAGCGGTTCTAAACGCTGTGGCAATGGATACTGGCAGGCGTGTAACCGGCCTCTATGCGCCATCCCGGCGCAGGTCGGTCTTTTCCGGACATCCCTGTCCGGAAATTACAGATTGCGACGCAGCGACAAGAACCGCTAATACCCTCCGCAAGGTGCGCAGCCGGAAGCATACGCCTCTGCCAGAAACCCGGTATCCTGTCAGGACTTTTTCTGCTTCTGTCCTTCATGCATGTGATGTTCACAGTCTGTTCCTTCTTGCGTTTGCCATATTCAGAACCCCGACGGCTCTTGCGTATCGTCGTGTCGGGCTGTATAATGAAACATATTGCGGAAACGATAAGAAACAGATAAGGCAGGAGAGGCGTATATGAGACGAATCGGGAATCGTAAAAACTCGGTAAGACGTAAAATGGCTGTGGCGGGGCTTGCCCTGACAGGGGTTTTATGTCTTTGCGCATGCGGAAGCGGCGCAGGCAGTGTGGAAAAGGAGACGCAGGCGCAGGAAGCTGCAGGCGGGAAAGCGCTGGGGGATTTTACGTCGGAAACGCTGGCTGGGGAGGCTGTGACGCAGGAAATACTGGAAGGCTCGCAGCTTACGATGGTCAATATATGGGGAACGTTTTGCGGCCCCTGCATTTCGGAAATGCCGGCTCTGGGTGAGCTGAACCGGGAATATGCGGACCGCGGGTTTCGGGTTGTCGGGATTGTCAGCGATGTGACGGCAGCGGGAGATGAGACGGCGCAGGAGATTGTGGAGCAGACAGGGGCGGATTATACGCATATCATAGCCTCGGCAGATCTGCGAAGCGGAATTCTGCGGATTGTCAATGCGGTTCCCACAACGATATTTGTCGACAGTGAGGGCAAGCGTGTGGGCGAGGTCTGTATGGGAAGCCGTTCCAAGGAAGAATGGGCGGAACTGATCGAATCGAAGCTGGCGGAACTGGAGGAAATGCAGGAATGAGAAATCGCACCGGAAAGATCCGTCTGTTTTTGTTGCTTGCCGCTGCGGGGGCAATTGCATATGGCATTGGCAGAGGGGAAGCGGAGACGGTATTGACGAAAGCGGTATATATTTGTCTGGAGTGTGTCGGGATTGGTTGAAAAAATCAGGAAAATCAGGGAGAAGGGAAAAGAAAATCTGCGTTTATGGGTGCAGATCGGTTTCGCGGCGCTGACAAACGGTTATCTGTACGGTTTTCTCACGGGGCGGATTTATACCGGGCCTTCCAAGGCGGTATGTCTGCCGGGGCTCAACTGTTATTCCTGTCCCGGGGCATTGGGAGCGTGTCCGATCGGGTCGCTGCAGGCCGTGCTTGGCAGCAGGAAGTATCGGTTTTCTTTTTATATGTTCGGGCTTCTGTTGCTGTTCGGCTCTCTGTTTGGGCGCCTGATCTGCGGGTGGCTGTGCCCGTTTGGCCTTGTACAGGACATCATTTATCGGATTCCGTTTTTGCGCAAGCGGAAAAATCTGCCGGGACATGGCGGGCTGATCTGGCTGAAATATGTGATATTGGTTGTCTTTGTCATATTGCTGCCGCTGCTGGCAGTTGATATGGTCGGGCAGGGCCGGCCGTGGTTTTGTCAGTATATCTGTCCGTCCGGGACATTGCTGGCGGGGATACCGTTGCTGGCGGCGCAAAAGTCGCTGCGGGCTGCCGCGGGGGCGCTGTTTGCATGGAAACTGGCCATCCTCTTTGGAATTATCATATTGTCATTGTGGGTATATCGCCCGTTCTGCAAATATCTGTGTCCGCTTGGCGCGGTCTATGGGCTGTTGAATCCGGTGGCGTTATACCGCTATCGAATTGATGAAGACGCCTGCGTTGCGTGTGGAAAGTGCCGGGAAGCGTGTCCGGCGGATATTCGTATCTGGGAACAGCCAGGCAGCCGGGAATGCATCCGCTGCGGCAAATGCATATCGGCCTGCCCGGTGGGAGCGATTCGGGCAGGCCGGGAAAAGACGGGATAACGGACAGGCGCATCGTTATTCAAAAATCCGCACCTGCGCTTTTGTCAGAGATTCGATGATCTGAATCAGTTTTTGGAAATCAGAGAGCAGATCTTTGGAACAGGTTTCCGCTTTTTTATAGATCTGCTGCAGTTCATTGCCATGGCCGGCGCGGACGGCGGAAAGCATTTCCGTTCCATAAGAATGAAAGGTTTTATGCTTGTCGCCAAGACCGTTCCAGACTTGTATGACTGCCTGATTGATCGGCTGGAAGGCATAATAAAAACGGCCGAATCCACATTTGGTGCAGTCCGTCTGCAGGACTTCCGCTTTTCCTGTCTCTGCCATGCTTTTTAAGGTGTTCAGCCAGTTTTGGTGTGCAATGACCGCGCTGTTCAGGCAGTTGAGAATAATCTGGTTATCCAGCATATAAAAAGCATCGCGCGCCATATTTCCCATAGTCTTAACAGACTCGTCCAGATGGTTTTCGATGGTTTTCGCCGGTTCCACAAGCTCTTTGATGGAATCGCTGGAAAGCGCCAGAGAATTGGCGTCGTCTTTCAGGCTATGGCACTGGTCGTTTACATATTGTGACTGTTGATCCAGTTCGTTTATGGAACTGCTGATTTCTTCGCTGACAGCGGCCAGGGAAGATACGGAGTCTGTGATGCGATCCATGCCGGTACGATTGTTCCCGGTAATCTCCCATACATTTTGGATATTTTCGTTGATGTGATCCAACTGCGCCACGGTGGTGTCCACGCTGTCTGAGCTTTTACGGGAGGCATCCCGGATTGTGTTTACGAAGTCGCCCATGCGCGATGTCAGCGACTTTGTTCCGTCTGCAAGTTCACGGATTTCTTCGGCGACAACGGCAAACCCCCGTCCGGCTTCTCCGGCCCGTGCCGCTTCGATGGAGGCGTTCAGGGCGAGTAGATTGGTCTGGGCAGATATGGAATTGATGGCGGTGATTACCTGATCCATATTCTGGATAATGTCAATCAGACCATATATATCTTCTTTCATTTCTTTTGCCGTGGAAATGGCAGAAGCGGAGAGTTTTGTGATGGAAGTAAGTTCTTCTTCGCAATGGAGGATTTCCCGCATTATTTTCTCGGACTCATCGGATACTTCAATAATTGTGGAAGTCAGGTTTTCATGAGCTTTTGACACTTCCGAGGCGATACCTGCGGTCGCCGTTGTGGATTTTGTGATCGCGCCTACGGCATCGGAGACCGAAGCGCTGATGTTCCCGACCGTCTCGACGTTCGCTTCCAGCGCCAAATCCATAGCGCTCATTTTGATTATGGCATCCATGGTTCCGGTAACAGCCTGTTCGAATCCTTTCCGGCCGTTCAGCAGACGCTGGTGGATGTGATTCAGTTCGCCGTTTGCCGGCTCATATTGCATGGCGGAGAGCCGGGATATGGATTCTATGGCGTTGTTAAAAGCTTTTTTTCGTATTCTCATGATGATCTGTCCTTTCCTGTTCCAAACATGTATTGCATATATAATTGATCTTTAAATCATAAGAAAGTATGGGGACGCTGATCTGGCTCTGCAGGATGGCGGTCAGATCTTTAAGCGTAATATCCGATATTTTTCCACATTTTCTGCAAATCAGATGATCATGGCGGATGACATTGTCATAGCGGTCGGGCTGGCCTTCAACGGAAATCTTTCTGATCAGGCCCTGTTGATACAGACAAGACAGATTGTTGTAGACAGTGGCCTGAGCGATGGTTCTGTTTTTTTCTTTCAGAAGCAGATAAATCTGTTCCGCTGTCAGATGGGATTTGGATTCGTTGATAATCTCTAAAATATATCTGGCATTTTTGGTCATAGTCATCCTTTCCATAGTGTTAAATTAGAATTAGAATAATTCTAAAAATTAATCTAATCCTTTTCCCATAATTTGTCAAGAGACATAAAGAAATCTTTTCCCGTTTGTCCGTTTTGTGTTAAAATAATGATAATTTTATCGCACCGGGCAATCATCCGGGTATAGCATAACAGAGAGAATAAAGGAGTAAATGTATGAAATCATCCAATGAATTGCGCACATTGCTGCGCTCCATTGACCATAAGGGGTATCCGGCCTATAAATCGCTGGCCGGCAGTTATCAGTTCGGCAGTTACGGGCTGTTTATCGATCATGTACAGGGCGACCCGTTCGCGTCGCCGTCCAGTCTGCATGTGGAGGTAAAACACAGTGCGGCGGGATTCCCGGCGGCGTATTATGAAAAAAACAGCGCCCGGATTGCGCTGCAGGATTTTTTGACAAGGCGTCTGTATGCGCAGTTCGAAGATTTTAACTTTAAGGCCAAAGGGTCGGGAAAAAGCGGCCTGATGTCCATCAGCCGGTGCGGACAGGAAGTTCTGGAGCGCAGCGCCTGTGAGATTACCGCACAGGGGATTACGGCCAGATTCCATGTGGGATTTCCCGCTTTCGGGCGGACGATCAATGCAGGGGAGTTGGAAAAGATTTTGTTTGATTTCTTACCCCGCTGTGTGGAAAACAGTCTGCTCTACCGAAGGCTGGATGCGCAAAAGGTGGAAGCCGCGGTATTCCTTGCGGAAGATCAGGAAGCGGTGCGCAGCATTCTGGAGACAGAAAAATTGTCGGCTTTTGTGGCGAACGGGGC
>CATLGN010000020.1 GCA_949935685.1 uncultured Lachnospiraceae bacterium
TCTGTCCCCGCTTTTTCCCAAAGCCAATTCCGTTTCCCATCACGACAATTTCCCTGCCGTTTTCATCCAGAGCGCTGATCACGCTGTTATTTATAATTCGCTCGATAACCAATTTTTATCCCCTTCAGAAAATCTGCAGGAAACCGTGTGGAGCTTCCCGCTGTAATAAAAAAAGCGCGGTTACGCGTTTCCTCGCGCACAGGCAGACTGCGAAGCAGTCATTCCCTCTCCGCGGGTCGCGCATTGTAATTTTTTATCCTACCGAATAAAAAACCAAATTTTATAAATCAATCACCCCTGATTAACTTATAAAATCTGGTTTTGCCTGCTTCCAGTAACAATCCATCTTTTATATCCGTTTCGCAATCTGTTACTTAAGAACTATAGACAGTATAGCAATGTATCCAAACATTGTCAACCCATTTTTCGCAACTTTTATCTTTTTCAAGAAAATCATTCTGTTTTTTTGTGCAGAATGTACAATCTGTGAAGGCTGCCGTATAATTGCCCCCGTTTGTGAGGACAATATGCATCAATATGTCTGTTTAGCGGGAAGGCGGCGACCATACCATGAAATTATCAACATCACTGGAATACAATAAAAAACAGGCCTGCGAACGCTTTCCGCTCGGAAAGAGTTTTGACCTGATTACACGGGATCTGTATCTTGGCAATACCGCCGCGTGGTTCCTGGGCGTCAACGGCATGTGCCGGACAGAAGTGCTGCAGGAAATCTTCTCCGATCTGCCAAATCCTGCTTATATGAAAGACAGTACGATCGAGGATATTTCCCGGGATATGGCCTCCAAAATCGGCTATGCCCAGACCGAGCTGACGGACGACTGGGATACGATCGTTTCCGCCGTGTTAAGCGGCCCCTGCGTCCTGCTTGTGGACGGTTTCGCGCAAGCGATCCTGCTCGATACCCGCACTTACCCGGCCAGAAGCATCTCCGAGCCGGAGACAGAGCGGGTGACAATGGGCGCACGTGACGGTTTCGTGGAAACCATGCTTTTCAACGCCAATCTGATTCGGCGCCGTATCCGCAATCCCCGCCTGACATTCGCCGTGCGGTCCGTGGGAAGCGACAGCCGCACCGATGTGGCCATCGCCTATATCGACGGCTATGTCGATGAGGCGCTGCTCCGAAAAATCGACGAAAGTCTGCTTGCCGTCCGGGCAACTTCCCTGACGATGGGCGCCAAAAGTCTGGAAGAACTGCTTGTCCCCAAACGCTGGTATCATCCTCTGCCCAGCATCCAGCAGACGCAGCGTCCCGACGTGGCCTGTAGCTATCTGACGGAGGGAAATATCCTGCTCCTCGTGGATAATTCTCCCTCCGCCCTGATTCTGCCGAGTACGATCTTTCAGTTTACCCAGAGCCCGGAAGACTATTACAAAAGCCCCGTGGTCGGCAGTTACAGCCGTCTGCTTCGTTTTTGCTGCATCTTTATCAGCCTGCTTTTGCTGCCTGTGTTTCTGCTGCTCGGCTCGTATTTTCCCGCTGTCGCGGACACGCTCTCTCTCTTTCCCGTCGAACAGCTCAGCAGCGGCAGACTGCTTTTATACACCTTGTTTGCCGAGCTGGCGCTCGACCTGTTCCAGTATTCCGCCGCCCACAGCCCCTCCTCGTATTCCGGCGCCCTTTCCATCGTCGGCGGCCTGATTCTCAGCGACGCCGCCATCGATCTGCACTGGGTTTCGCTGGAGGTAATGTTTTATGCGGCGGCCACCATGCTGGCCTCGCTGGCGCTTTCCAGCACCGCCTTTTCGGAAGGGCTGCGCTGCTATCGGATTTTCCTGCTCCTTGTCACCGGTATGTTCGGCCTGTGGGGGTTTCTGTGCGGCTGTGCGCTCGTCTTTCTTTCCATTTTGACAACGCCCTCCTTCGCGGGAAAAAGCTTTTTCTGGCCGCTGTTTCCCTTCAACCGGAAAGCGCTTTCCACATTGTTTTTCCGAAAGCCCACCTATATGGCGCAGCCCGGCAATGTGTGGAAACGGGAACGCCAAAAACACGATCACTGAATCTCACCGAGCGGCCGGATGCGGTAGCCCATCTTTTCCCATTCGGTCAGCAGTTCATCCAATATCTGTCCGTTCGTCGCGGAAGTACTATGTAAGAGCACAATGGCGCCGGGATGGATCCTGCCGAGCAGCTTTTCAAAAGCCTCCTCCTTCGTGGGCTGGTCGTCTTCCAGCCAGTCTACATAGGCCAGGCTCCAGAAAAACGTCTGATAGCCCATGGCTTTTGCATGTTTCAGCGTTTCCATGCTGTATTTTCCCTGCGGCGGCCGGTAAAATTTCGCCAGTTCCCCGCCGGTGATCTCTTTATATTTTTCTTCCAGCAGCCGGATCTCCTGTTCAAACTCCGCCTCTGATTTCACCGTCATATCGGGATGATGGTAAGAATGGTTTCCCACCGTATGCCCTTCCGCTGCCATCCGCTTTACCAGTTCCGGGCTTGTTTCCAGATAATTGCCAACGACAAAAAAAGTGGCCGACACCTGATGCTTTTTCAGCGCGTCCAGTATGGCCGGTGTATTTCCGTTTTCAAATCCCGCGTCAAAGGTGAGATAGATCACCTTCTCCTGTGTGCCGCCCACATACCAGGCGTCATACGCCGCCAGTTCTTCGGCTCCGGTATTGCCCGTCGGCTTCTGCCCGCTCTCTCCGAACCCAAGCCCCCAGTCCTTTGACTCATGCGCTATGGCGGAAGTCTCCTTCCACACATTCACGCCCCCTGCCAGACCGGCCCCGATCATATACATCATCACAAACAACAGACCGACCCGGGCCAGAACCTTATATTCGTTTACCATGCTTCGCCTTATCCTGCTTCCTGTTTCTTTTGTGAAGTATATGCAGGAAAGCGGGAAGTTAGGAAAGGATTATCATAACTTTACCGTATTCCTCCGTTTTATCCCGCATAAGCGCAAAGCCATTTCCGGCTTCTTCCAGCGGAAATCTGTGGGTAATCAGCGCCGCGGGATCAATCCGCCTCTCCTGCAGGCGATTGCACACATAATGCCAGTCATCGTCCGGCTCATGGGTAAACGTCGTATTCCATGTGCCCGTCACGGTAAGCTGGCTGCGAAGGATTTTCCAATAGCAGTTTTTTGCTAACGTCATATCCGAAGCGGGATTGCCGACCAGCACGACCCGGCCGCCGGGCGCCGCGCTCTCAACGCCCAGTGAAACGGTATCCTGTTTTCCCACACATTCGAAAAAGACGTCGGCTCCCGCGCCGCCCGTGCGTTCCGCAATCCATCCGCGCACATCGTCGCCCGCGTCGCAGTAACAGTCTTCCGGCACGCCCAGCCCGGCCGCCGCCTGTCTCTGAAACGCTTTGTTGCCGACTGCGAAAATATGTTCCATACCGGCCTCCTTTAAAAACATCACCAGCAGCAGACCGATCGTCCCCAGACCACAGACAACGATCCGGTCACGCTTTTCCATGGCAATCCGCCGCATGGCATGTACGGCCACCGCCATCGGCTCCAGCATGGCGCCTTCCGCAAACGACACCGTATCCGGCAGCGCAATCAGATTATCCGCCGGCACGGCCGCATACTGCGCAAAACCGCCGTCCCTGCGCGAGCCCAGATAATCGTAATGACGGCACATTTCATACTGCCGGTTCCGGCACGGCCCGCAGTCATGACACGGAATCAGCGGAAAGACGCCGACACGCCGGTGCAGCCATTTTCGCTGCGCGCCCTCCGCCTTTACGACCACGCCGGAAAACTCATGTCCGGGAATCAGCGGATGGACATGCGCGCCGGTCCGGTATATGCGGGGAATGTCCGAGCCGCAGATCCCCGCCGCCCTGACTTCCACCAGTACTTCGCCCGCTGCCGGAACCGGCTCCGCAACGTTCTCATGCCTGCAGTCTCCGATATGATGCAATACCCATGCTTCCATCTGTGCCCTCTTTTCCCTCTTCCACAATCCGGCGGAAACGTTCCAGATCCCCGCCCGTCGTTATCTTAAAATTCCGCTCGTCCCCCGGTATCATCACCATATCCATGCCGGCCATAACGGCCGGCTCTGTGGAACCGTTGATTTCCAGAATCCGCTGCGGCAAAAGCCGCCGGTTGGCGTCCAGATACGGCCCAAGCCGGAACACCTCCGGAGCCTGTCCGGCAAAAATTTCCCTCCGGTCCAGCAGCGAGCCGATTGTTTTCCCGTCCGTGCTTCCATAAACCGTATCTTTCATCGGCAGCACCGGGAGCACGCCGTCGTGACCGTCCGCCGCCGCCAGACAGGCCGATACCATTGCCGCCGTCAGCAGCGGCCGGGCGGCGTCGTGTATCAAAACCCGGTCGGCATCATCGGCACATGCCCTGATGTCAAGCAGCCCATTGTAAATGGAAAGCTGCCGATTGGCGCCCGGTTCGGAAAATCCGCGGAACTTTTTCGCCGGATCGCAGTCGGCCAGCCAGTCCGTGATCGCCTCCCGCCAGGGAGCGGCCGCCACGATATGGATTCTGTCGATGTCCCGATGGGCGGACAGCAATGCCACACTGTAAGACAGGATTGCCCGTCCGCCCACTTCGATATATTGTTTGGGAATATCCGTCCCGGCCCTGCTGCCGGTGCCGCCGGATAAGACAAGGGCGATATTCACAGGCGTCCCTCCTCTCAAAACCGCAGTTCCCGAATGGCCTGCAGCGTCTCCCCATAGGGCCTGTCTTTGCCAAAGAGCAGCGTCGTGCCAAGCACAAAGCCTTTGACCCCTTTGGGCGCATATTCCAGTATCTTTTCCGCGCTGCACGCGCCGTCCCAGTATATCTCGAAATCCATATCCTCTTTCAATGAAAGAAGTCTCGTGATCTTCTTGCCCACATACGGCAGATACATCTGTCCGGCATTGCCCGGATTGACGGACATGACAAGCACCTTTTTGACAATGCGCAGCATTTCCATCACCGTCTCCACGCTTGTCCCCGGATTGATGGCAATACCCGGTATCAGGCCCGCGTTAATAATAAACTGCAGCGTCGTCGAAGGGTGATATTCCGCCTCCGGGTGGATATAAATGGTATCGCCCGGTCTGAGATTTTCCAGAAACAACCCGATCCGGTTATTCGGATGCTCGATCATCAGATGCACATCCACCGGCCCTTTCGCATGCCGGGCTATGTATGTCATATCGTTTAAAGACATGGCAAAATTGGGAACATACCGTCCGTCCATAATATCGATATGAAAGGAATCGATTCCTCCTTCTTCCAGCGCTTTTACCTCTTTTTCCAGATTGCCGAAATCGGCGCACATCATGGAAGCCGTTAATTCAAAATCCATTGTTACCTCCTGTCATCAACGGAAACGTTCCGCAATCGTTACAGCAAATCCGTCATGTCCGTCATCCTGTTAAAAAACGGGTCCTCAACTTTCAGATGCAAAAATGTCTGATCGGAAACGGTTATCCCGTGAATCAGGGAAAGCAGCGTCTCGTCCAGCTCCTGATCTGTTTTTCTCGCTTCCGGCGGGCAGAGTTTCAGATAGATCCGAAAATAATCCAGAATGCCCGCCTGCGCGGAGAGAACACATTGTATCTCTTCTCCGCTCCTCGTCTCTTCCCCGTAGACAGCGGCGCCGTCCGCCGCAAATCCGATTACGGAAGGCTCCGGCGACGTCAATATCGTTTCCAGAATATAATAATCCTCAAATATCCGGCCCCCGCCGCCTTCTTCCAGCCGGTAAAACGGTACGATGTCCAGCCCGCTTCCGCGCATAGATGCCGCTTCCAGCTGCAGAAAATAAAATCCTTTCAGGTGATTCGCAAACAGCCGGGACAGAAACATCTGGCTCGTCCCTTTGGCCACGAAATCAAAGAAGGCAATATCCCCTTCCCGTATGCCAAGCTGCCCGATATATGCCGCATAAGCCTTTCTGCTCTCCGACGCCCGCTCCAGTATTTCCTGTGCATAGTCTGACAGACATGTTTTCCCGCTGTCTTCGGCGTCTGCAGTCACGCCGAAACGCTTTACAAGCTGTTCCTGCAGGCTGCCGCTGAATTTCATCTTTTCAACATAGCGAATGTCTTCCACATTTCTCATGCCCGCGCGGATTGCCGCCGTGCGGGAAGTGAGAAAATAAACGGAAACCATATCCCGGTCCCGTGCCAGCATGTCATGCATCTTCTGCATCAGATAACCGTCTCTGGCACAGAACAAAATATTCCGTATTCCCTGCTCTCTTATCTGTCTGTCAAACCAGAGCGCAAAATCGCCCAGCAGCGGTGCAAAAAAGAGCCATCCTATATCATACGCATGCGCAGCCGCAATCTTTTTCCCGTCTTCTTCAAACTGAAACGGACTGTTAAAGAGTACCGACACAAACATGCCGATGCGAATCCGGTTTGCGAGCGGTTCCATAAAATCCCAGAGCCCCATATAACCGGCCATTTCCAGCAGGTCAATCCCACTGTGAAGCCGGCATGCCTGCAGACCGTTTGCTCTTGCCTGTTCCATATCCGCGGTCAGATCATCCCCGATATGGACACATGACTTTTCTCCCGTTATCTCTTTCAACTTTGAAAACAGATATTGTGTCTTGCCCGTACCGTACTCACAGGAAACCAGAATATCCGTATAGCCTTCGATCCCGCATCTCTCCAGCAGCCCTGTAATCTGTTCTTTCGTATAATACGAATCCGTGACAAGGTAGATTTCTTTCCCCTGCCCGCGTAACTGCGGCAGCAGTTCACAGACTTCCTTCCGGGGAACGACCAGCGAACGGTCAATCTCCCATTCCAGCCGGACCGTCGCCGCCACGTCCAGCGCCGCAATGCCATACGTCTCTTTCATCCAGGTATATATGGCGGTCAGCGTGGGCGCCCGGTCCTTCGACAATTCTTTCTCCGCCGCCAGACGTTTCCCGGCAAACTGTTCGATAACCACACCCCGTTCCCGCAGCCGTTCGTCAACCAGTTCGAACACATCGGACGGAAAAAGCGTCCGGCGCATCAGCAGCGTGTCGAACAGGTCAAAACTTATGACGTCGCATGCCGCCATCGTCCGCAGCAGAGCCCCCTTTGTCATGCCCGCCTGCCGGTCAAACGTGTAGACGGGCCGCTTTTCCCGGCAGAGATTGTTTCCGCGCATATCATATAGAGCAATCTGCCGCTGCACGCAGATTTTCCCAATCCTTTTGGCAATCGCCCGGCAGGAACCCGGCCGCGCGGCCACAATGATGAGCTTTACCTGCTGCACCGCAACCGCAAACGGAATGACCGGCATCCCGTATAATGTCCCTTCTTCCCGGTATCCGTCCAGGAGGCCGACAATCTGAAATTCGTTTTTCCAGGCGCGCAGAAGCTTCTCCGTCTCCGCACCCAGACCGTATATGGCAATTTTCCCGTTCTGAAATCTGCGAAATACTTCCGGCACGGGTCTGCGTATGAAATCCTGCAGCGCATCCGCAAACCGTTCCATGGAAAAATAAGTCTCATAGACCGCTCTTGCTTCCCGTCCCATCCGCCGCAGGCCGTCCGGGTTTCCGATTCCCCATGCGATCTGCTCTGCCAGTCTTTGGCTGTCCTCACTCGGAAACACAAGCCCGCCTGCGCCGTTTTGAATATAATCCGCCGTACCCGCGGCGTCGGATATGATACAGGGAACCCGATGCATCATCGCCTCCGCCGCCACCGTCGGCATGGGATCTTCCCGGGAAGGGCAAATCAGCGCGTCCGCCTGTTCCAAAAGCGTATGTACGGCCGGCCGGTCCAGCGTGCCGGTCATAATCACCTGCGGCAGATCCGCCGCCGTCTTTTCCAGCTCCCGTGCCATCCGGGAAGAGCGTTCTCCCACCAGATAAAATACGGCCTGCTGCCGCAGCGCCTCCGGCAGGCGCCGAATTGCCTGCAACAGGATGTCCTGCCCTTTGCGCGTTTCGATATATCCGATCGTCACAAAGCAGATTTTCCGGTTTGCATCCCGCTCCTCCGCTTCGGCCTTTTCCGCCGCCTCGTCCCCTACACCATAGAGAAGCGTGCCCACCGGAAAATCGGGCAGAAACGAACGAATTGCCCTGCGCGGGACCGGCCCTACCGATACGATTTCCAGATTTTCCGTATCCATCCCGCACAAAAGCGCCCGGTCTGCGCCCTCATAAAAAAACGCGGCGTCATGGAGCCACCAGAGTACCGGAATGGCCGTATTGCGGCGGGATAAAAAGACATGATAATTGACCGTATTGCACACGATCCGGGAAAAATTCCGAATCCATTCGATGTCGTCCATAACCGCCACCTGCAGATTCCCATCCACAACAACCGGAATGCCCGACCGCAGCAGCCGCTCCCGCAGCGGCCCGTCGATCATGGAGGCGAATACGACCGGGAATCCCTGCGCTGTCAGCGTCTCGGCCATATGATACAGAGCGAGCGAAGGCCCGCCCAGATTCATGTCGTGCGAGAGCAGCAATATCCGGTTTTCCGCTCCGTCCCCGTCCCGGACGACACTCTCGGCGCCGCCGTAAAACAGCGCCGGTATCTTCCGCTCTTTCACATCAATCAGCCGGTGCAAGTCATAAAAATGAAATATCCGGTTTTCGGAAACGCCCAGTTCCCGTAGCTGCTTTTTCATCTCCTTCACATAAAAGCTGAGAATCACAACCGCGTCAAACGATTGTTTCACACCCTCCGCCGGAGATAAGACCGGAATGCCGTCGATCTCCGTATTTTGTTTTTCCGGCGCATTGTCAAGCAGCGCCCGCACCCTTTCCCGGTCAAACCATTTCTTATACCGTTCGTAATAGTCGCCGGTTCCAAAAAGAAGAAATTTCATATTATCCCCGCATCATCGTATCCAGTATCGCTTCCAGACTGTAAATTTTCCCCTGATAGTTCCGCCGCAGCATCCGTTCGATGCCGGCCGCATCATACGCCGTAATCACAATCGCATCCACCGCCGGGAAATTCTCTTCCGGCCGGTAGATCGCAAAGTCACTGCCGAACTGTCCCACATACCGGTCAATCCCAAAGGCCGCAGGCCGCCCCTCCCGCGCAAGGCTGAGCAGCAGATGTTTCCCCAGAGACGCCATTCCGTATATGGCCACGCTGCCGACCTCCTCCGCCTCCAAAAAATCCGAAAAACGGATCTTCTGTTCCTGCTCCAGAAACAGCCAGGTATCCACCGTCTGAAACAGCCGTTTGAACTTCCGCGCCTCATCGGCAAGCTCTGTCATCTCCCGCCGCGCATCCGCCGCAAACCGTGTGCAGGCTGCGTCCGGCACAAACGCCGGCGCCGCGGCAGCGTCCGCAGCGGCATCCCGGACGGCCTCCAGATACCCGTATCCGTCCGTTTCATCCGGCTCCAGATACATACCCTCGCCCCATTCGTTCCAAGCGTTGAGAAACAGGTAGCCGTTTCCACAGTCCGCGCTTTTGCGAATCAGTTTTGCCAGGTTTTCCCGGAATATCTGCGGCGACGCACCCGTCAGGCATTCCCCGCTCCGTCCCCTGCGCGGGGTATCGTCATACCCGGAAATGCCGCAGAAATAAGTCCGGCACCCCGGCAGTGGCTCCGAAGCCAGCGCCGCATCCCAAGCGTCCCGATAGGCAAAGCATCGGACACCGTTTCGGATTTCCGCCTTCCCGGCCCGGTTCATCCGGTTAAAGCTGCTGCGCGGTTCATAGATCAGCGCCGCGTCCAGACAATCGTTCGGCGCCTGCATCCGCGCCCCGATCAGATACAGCCCCGGCAGCCCCGCCTGCCGTGCCAGCGCGCGCCAGCATGCCGTCATCTCCCGCAGCGGCCCTATATCGTCGGGACTGTAAAAGACAAATACCGGTTTCCCCGCTTCTTTTATGTACCTGTCATCCGCAAAGAACGGCAGCAGATAGGCAAAATGCCGCTCCCAGTCGGCGCGGCCGCCATACGCCTGCTCCGCCAGCACCCCGCCCGGCGCATCCGCGCCGCCCGCCTCATACTTCTCCGCCCAGACATTGCCGCTGATGCGGCTCCACGAACGAATCCAGGGCTCGCTCGCCCAGTTAAAACAAAACGGCATGTCGATGTCTTTCCAGCGCAGCAAATTCTCCGCCGGCAGTTCCAGCTCTTTTTTTCCGTCCTTAAAATAATAGTGATAAAAGCAAAAACCGTCGATCCCGTGCGCGGCGGCAAGCGCCGCCTGCCGCTGCATCGTCTCTTTTTTGCTCAAATCATAATAGACGCCGCCGGCCGGTACCCGCGGCTCATTGTGGCCGGGGAAATACGGCTCGGCCGTTTTCACGGAAACCCAGTCCGTAAAGCCTTCTCCCCACCAGGCATTGTTATCTTCGTTTTCATAAAACTGCGGCAGATAAATCGCCAAAATCTTCGGCAGCTTCCCTGTTTTCATATCTTTTCCACCACTGCATATACAATCAACGGATAATATTTGTCATTTGCTTCAAAATCCTTTTCCTGCAAGTCCTCACGGCACAGTCCGACGATATGCGCCGTTACCGTCTTTACATTGCCATAGCTGCCGACGGCCGCCAGGCGAAGCGAAGGTTCCTCCGCAAACATCCAGCGAAAAGCGTCCATATTAAAGTTAAACCGGCAGCCGTAATCATCCATACAGCGGATGGAATTCTGGGAAAGACCGGAGCAGGTGATCAGAGCGCTGCCGCCCTTTTTCAGGAGGCGGCCGATACTGTGCGCCGCGGCTCTCAGATCAGACAGATACATCAATGTCTGCGTCAGAATAAAGCAGTCCGCGATCCCGTCCCGAATGCCCGCGCCGGTTTCCAGATTCCCGTTAAACGTTATGCCGTCGCCTGTACTGCCGACATCCATGACAAGGGAACGGCCGACCCGTTCTGCGCCAAACGCTCTCGTATAGGTATTGTCCTCGATTTCCAGGACATCACCGCATATGCGGTCCCGGTATTGCTCTAAAAAACGCGCGATATAATACCGGTCCACCGGCGTCCCGCGCTCTGTCCCGAACTGCCGGCTGACCGGCTCCGTGTCCATTTCCGCCACCGCCCGGATTATGGCATACCGCTCCGTGTATGCCTGCCGCAGAAACGCCCGCCATCCGTCTTCATCAGCGATGCGGACTGTCCGGCCGTCCCGGCAGACACATAAAAAGCAGTCCTTATGAAACACGATCTTCTCCAGACATCCGGCAAGCGCTTCTTCGTTTTCAAAAAACGGCTCCTGCGCAAACGGAAATACGAGCCGTTTCGGGTCAACCCCCGCCCCGCACAACTGCTTCCACATACTGACAAAATGAACGGACATCAGAAAGATTTCCGTCGTATCCTCCGTATCGACCGCCGCCGGATTCATCACCGGTATGTCCGTATCCCGATACCGGTACGGCGCATCTGCCGCCGCACGGTTATCAAGAAATCCGGCAATATGATACCGGCTCTGTATCGCCTCTTGCTTGTGTTCGAAATATTTTCCCGTACCGAATACAATAATGTCTCTCATATGCCGCTCTCCCATCAGACTTTCTCTCCTTCCAGAAGCGTCCGCAGGGAAATGATATTGGCAAATCCCATCCCCTGCAGTTCCCGCCTGATCTCATCAAAATAATAAACCGCTGTCACCACGACCGCGTCCACAGCGGGAAGCCCTTCCCGCGGCGCATAGACAGGCAGTTCCGCCCGGCCGGTATCGACCGCTTTTTTATCCAGTACATATGCCGCCCGTACCGGGCTGCCGGCAAGTTCCAGACAGAGCAGCCGGCCCAGTTCCGCATACCCGTATACCGCGACCAGACGGTGCCCGCGCATCATAAGCGTCTGCGCCAGACTGCCGCCCGCGATCTTCCTGCGCATCCACCGTGTCAATACCTGATAAAAGAGAATCTGCTTTTGCAGACGGCTCTGCAGTTCCGCCTCCTGCACGGAATCGCTGTCCGTCTCCGTTTCCACGCGGGTATACGCTTCGGCAAAACGCCCGCACAGACGGTTTTGCAATGCTCTGTACTCCGCCATGCAAACCGCATACCGGTCATACGGCAGCGATGTGAGCTGCGATTGGTGAAAACGAATCATCTGCCGCTTTTTCTCCATCCGGTCCGTTATATCCAGCAGGTGCGTCGGGCACTGCAAAGGCGCATGCACCTCATACAGATACAGCTCGCTGCCCGGCGCCCCCTGCTTTTGCAATGCCTGCCGCACACTCCTGTACGCGGCCGTGTGATCAGGATGATCGTCGTGCATGCCGGTGACAAAAATTTTCGTATAATCCGCAAGCCCGATCTGTTCCAGACAATCGGTATGCTGCAGCAGCGTGCCGTCTTCATAGCCGAGCATCTGATAGTCCGTCACGCCGAGAAAGCGCATTTCCTCCTGAAATTCCTGTTCCCGGACTGCCTTCACCCGCTCCGGCGCCGCGTCCCCCTGCCCTTCCCTGCCGTCGGTTAAAACGAGCACCCGGCACTGCCCGGGATAACGGGCAAGCAGACCGCCCGGCCCGATACACTCATCGTCCGGGTGAGGCGCGATAATCAAAATATGGTCGTTTTCTTTGATGTCAAGTGTCTGCAGCATATGCCTCCTACAACTTTCTGATCCAGATATTAGCGCCGGCTACAAAGTGGTCAAACAGATTCCTTCTGCGCATCTCCTCATTCCACATATCGTTAAAAAAGAGCATCTCATAGGCATTGTTATGCATTAGAAAGGCCCGCAGCAGATAACTTTCATTCCAAATCCAGCCGTTCTTCAGCCATTCCAGCGGATATTCAAAATCAGCGGTAATATCATGAAAATGAATGCAAACGCCCGGATTCAATGCCGGCAGAATTTCGAAAAAAATGCGGTTGACATCCGAACCCCGTTTTGCCAGGTGCGAAGAGTCAACAAACAAAATGTCACCCGCCTCCAACTGCTCAAATATGGCCAAATCCACTTCCTGCAGGCCGCATTCCTCCAAATGGATATGATCGCTTTCCTTTAACAGCCTCCGCAGTCTCGCGGGATACGGCTCTATAAACGTCAGTTCCATCTTATGGCCACAATAATATTCATTGGTATCCAGCATAACGGCAGAAGAAAATCCAGAGCCGATCTCTATAATGCGGGAAGGCTGCAGCAGGCGAATCATTCCGTGCAGTACAAATGCATCCGCAATTCCATAAGTGGTATTATCCTCATAAAATCTTGGCCTGACATCCGGCCCCAGCTGTGCGGGCAGCTGCGCATGAATGTGCAGCAGCGATTCGAATATCGCCTTTTGTTTCTCCATTTGAAAATCTATATCCCGAATAACCGGGCGGCTGTCTCTTTCCGATTTAATGCAATATGAAATATCGGGAAAAGGACTGTTGAAATTCCCCATCTCTTCGATTCTGTCATATCCATAATATTCACAGTCCAGATAACTCAGGCGATACAGCAGATCAATCGTCTCTGTCGGATAAACATTCTCATATCTGGCAGACAACTCCCCATACAATTCTTTGCTGTCCGAAACACTGACCAGCAGCATCGTAT
>CATLGN010000021.1 GCA_949935685.1 uncultured Lachnospiraceae bacterium
GGGTGCGCCGGCCCTGAATGGCGTCAGTATCCGAATACGGCGGGGAGAATTTGTTTTTGTTGTCGGAGACAGCGGGTCGGGCAAATCGACACTGATCAAGCTGCTGCTGCGGGAATTGACGCCCACATCGGGAGGCGTATGGGTAAACGGGGAGGATGTCGTACGGCTCAAACACCGCAAAATACCGAAGTTCAGAAGAAATCTGGGTATTGTCTTTCAGGATTTCCGTCTGCTGAAGGATCGGAATGTATATGAAAATGTAGCGTTTGCACAACGGATCGTACAGGTTCCGACGAGGGAGATCCGGAAAAATGTGCCGGCGATTCTCTCTATCGTAGGGCTTGCGGGAAAATATAAGGCCAAGCCCAAGCAGCTTTCCGGCGGAGAGCAGCAGCGCGTGGCGCTGGCAAGAGCGCTGATCAATAAACCGTCGATTTTGCTGGCTGACGAGCCGACAGGAAATCTGGATCCCAAAAATTCCTGGGAGATTATGAAGCTGTTGGAGGAGATCAACCAGAACGGGACAACGGTACTTGTCGTCACCCATAACCGGGAGATCGTAAACGCGATGAAAAAACGGGTTGTGACAATGAAAAAGGGAGTCATTGTCAGCGACGAAAAAGAAGGCGGTTATATCGATGAGGATTAGCACATTATTTTATACGATCAGACAGGGCTTTGTGAACATATTCCGCAACAAATGGTTTTCCCTTGCGTCGATTGCGACCATTTCTGCGTGCCTGTTCCTGTTCGGCCTGTTTTATGCCATTTTGACCAATTTTCAGCATATTGTGCGGACGGCGGAAGAAGGCGTCAGCATTACGGTGTTTTTTGATGAAGGCATCAGTGAAGAACGGATCCGGGAGATCGGCGATACGATTTCCAAACGTGTGGAAGTCCGGGAAATCCGCTTTCGGTCTGCCGATGAGATCTGGGAGGAATTCAGCGAGGAATACCTGGGAGAATTCAAAGACGGATTTACGGAGAATCCGTTGGAAGATTCCGAGAATTATGAAATATATTTGAGCGACGTATCAATGCAAAGCACGCTCGTCACATATCTGGAATCAATGGAAGGCGTGCGGCGGGTAAACCGTGCGGAGATAACGGCCAATATGCTCGGCGGAATCAATGTGCTGATCGGCTATATTTCACTGGGCATTATCGTAATTCTGTTGGCGGTTTCCATTTTCCTCATCAGCAACACGGTCACGATCGGTATCTCGGTGAGAAAAGAAGAAATCAATATTATGAAGTATATCGGCGCCACGGATTTCTTTGTCCGTTCCCCCTTTGTAATAGAAGGGATTCTGATCGGGCTGTTAGGCGCTGTCGTACCGCTTGTATCGATCTATTATATTTACACGAATGTCATTGTCTATATCAACGAGCGGTTTACAATGCTGTCCGGGCTTTTACATTTTGTGCCGGTGGAGGAGATTTTTTCTACGCTGGCGCCGGTTTCCGTAGGCATTGGCGTGGGCATCGGATTTTTGGGCAGTATTGTGACGGTGAGAAAGCATTTGAAGGTATAACGGATGATAAAAAGCGGCATGGAGAAAGGACGGCGAAAATTGGCATGCATCCTGTGGGCGCTTTTGCTGACAGGACTGCTGACGCCTTCTCTGACGAGTTTGGCAGATACTACCAGTGCGGAAAAATTGCAGAACAGCATCAAACAGAAGCAAAACGCCATCGGCGAGGCGGAGAAGCAAAAGCAGGCGCTGCAGTCAGGGCTGACCGATGTGAAAAAGCTGGTGGCGGATCTGGAGAAATCCAAAGATGATCTGAAGGCATATGTGGCAAAGCTGGACGCAAATCTGGATGAGATCGAAAAAAAGATTGCGGAACTGAAAGAACTGATCGACCAAAAAGAAGATGAAATCGTGGAGACGGAAAAGGCGCTGGAAGATGCCGTGGCTGTGGAGGAGGAACAGTATGCGGCCATGAAACAGCGGGTCCGGTTTCTGTATGAGAACGGACAGTCATTTTATCTCGAACTGCTTTTTCAGGCGGACAGTTTTGGCGATATACTCAACCGCACGGAATTTATTGAAAGGCTTGCGGCGTATGACAGACGCAAGCTGGAGGAGTATCAGGAAATCAGGGCGCAGGTGGCCGCCTTCAAAGAGGAACTGGAGGCGGAAAAGCTGGTGTTGGATGCGGCCAGAGAGGCCGTGGAGGAAGAAGATGAGGCGCTCAATGCTCTGATCGCTTCCAAAGAGAAGGAAATCAAGGCATATGACGCGGACATCAGCAACAAATCACAGGTCGTAAAAGAGTATGAGGCGGAGATTGCGGCGCAGAATGCAGTTATCGCTTCGCTGGAGCAGGCTGTGGCGGCGGAAAAGCAGCAGTTGGAGGAAGCGAACCGGCGTCGGTATGACGGCGGGAAATTTGCATGGCCTGCGCCGTCGTACAAGAGGATTTCCGATGATTATGGAAATCGCATTCATCCGACGCTTGGTGTGCAGCAGTTCCATAACGGCATCGATATGGCGGCGCCGAGCGGTTCGCCGATTCTGGCGGCTTATGACGGAGAAGTTGTGGCGGCGACATATAATAACAGCATGGGGAATTACGTGATGATAGATCATGGGGATGGTCTGTACACGATTTATATGCATGCGTCTGCGCTGTATGTGTCCAAGGGCGCGCATGTGGCAAGAGGGGAGCAAATAGGAGCGGTTGGCTCTACGGGGCGTTCGACGGGGCCGCATCTTCATTTCAGCGTACGTCTGAACGGAGGATATGTAAGTCCGTGGAATTATCTGTCATCGTAGAGAATACAATCATTATTAGAGGATTTGACAGGAATGGGGAAAATGTCAGAAAAAAGAAAATTCATCAATGGACTGATAACGGGATTGTTTCTGGCGGTTATCATTGTCGCTGCCACGTACGCGGGACAGAAGGCGGTAGCAGTATGGAAACAAAGCGGCAGTGCGCAGGCCGATGCGGAGAGCGGAGAAGCCGTCAGCGCGCGGACAATGCAAAAGCTGCAGCTAATAGAAGATATTATAGAAGAAAACTATGCCCTGGATATGGTTGACAGCAAGACAATGGAAGACGGCATTTATGCGGGGCTGGTCAGTTCTCTGGACGATCCGTATTCCGCCTACTACTCCGCAGAGGAAATGGAGGAGCAGCAGGAGAAGATGGACGGTGTTTATTATGGCATCGGCGCATATGTGCGGTATGATGCGGAGCTTGGCCTGGCGCGTCTGGGCGAGATCTTCCCGAACAGCCCTGCGGAGGAAAGCGGCTTGCAGGAAGGCGATCTGATTATGCGGGTGGACGGCCAGTATACGAAAGACATGGGGCTGGAAAAGGTTGTCAGTCTGATCAAAGGGGAAGAAGGGACAACGGTCGTGCTGATTATTATGCGCGAGGGAGAAGCCGATACCCGTGAAATCGAAGTGCAGCGGCGGGAAGTGCCCAAGCAGACCGTTTCTTATGAAATGCTGGAAGATAAGATTGCCTATATCAGAATTACGGAGTTTGATAAAGTGACGGTGGATCAGTTTACCGATGCGATGGCTACGGCCAAGGGCTCCGGGATGCTCGGGCTGATTCTTGATCTGCGTGACAATCCGGGCGGCAATCTGGCGGCGGTAATCGATGTGGCGCGGCGTATCCTTCCCAAGGGTCTGGTCGTATACACGGAGGACAAAGCGGGTAAGCGGCAGGATTATAACTGCGACGGGGAAAACGAGCTGACAGTGCCGATGGTCGTGCTGGTCAATGAGGGCAGCGCCAGCGCTTCGGAAGTTCTGGCGGGCGCGATCAAGGATTACGGGAAGGGAAAACTACTCGGGACAACGACTTTTGGCAAAGGAATCGTGCAGAAATACCTTGCCATATCCGACGGCTCTGCCGTAAAGCTGACGACGAGCAAATACTATACCCCCAAAGGCAACAATATCCATGGCATCGGCATTGAACCGGACGAAGAACTGGAAATGGATTATGAACAATATCTGGAAAACGGGTACGATAATCAACTGGAACGGGCGAAAGAAATACTGGTGACAGGGGAGTAAGGAAAACCGATTGGAAGACTGGAAATACAGAGTGCAGGAGAGGAAACAGACTATGAGCTTTAATAAGAAACCGGTAAAGGGAATGCCCGATTATCTGCCTGATGAGGTCAGACTGCGGGAACATGTGCTGCGTATGATTAAAGAAACGTACGAAACATACGGATTCAATCAGATCGAAACGCCAGTGATGGAAAGCATTGAAAATATCACCGGAAAAGAGGGCGGCGAAAACGAAAAACTGATTTTCTGGATTATGAAGCGCGGGGCAAAGCTGCAGAAGGCGCTGGAAACCGGAAAGGACTTTGCGGATGCCGGGCTGCGTTTTGATTTGACGCTGCCGCTTTCGCGTTATTATGCCAATAACAGCAATTCGCTGATGTCTCCGTTGAAGGCGCTTCAGCTTGGCAGCGTATGGAGAGCGGATCAGCCGCAGAAGGGGCGGTTCCGCCAATTTATGCAGTGTGATATTGATATTCTGGGCGATGACTCCATTCTGGCGGAGATCGAACTGATCGCGGCAACGTCGGCTATGCTGACGGAAATTTTTGCGGAAGTCGGTATCCGCAAATTCCGCATCCATATCAACGATCGTAAGATTTTGAAAGCAATGGCGGCTTACGCCGGTTTTTCCGCGCAGGAATATGACAGGATATTTATTATTCTTGATAAATTTGACAAAATCGGCGCGGAGGGCATCCGGGCCGAACTGGAAAAGGCGGAATATCCGCAAACCTGTATCGAAAAGTATGTGGCATTGTTCCGCGATATTCGGGAAGCGGCTTCCTGCCGGGAATTCTGCGATTTCCTGAAAAAGGACGGACTGATCGATGAGGAGACGGTGGATAATCTGGACACGATCATTACCTGTGTCAGAAAAATGATTGCGGACGATGTGGAGATCGTATTCGACCCGACGCTGGTCAGAGGGATGTCCTATTATACCGGGCCTATTTTCGAGATCAGTATGGAGGGCTACCCATTTTCGATTGCCGGGGGCGGCAGGTACGATGAGATGATCGGAAAGTTCAGCGGAACGGCAGTTCCGGCCTGTGGCTTTTCCATCGGCTTCGAGCGGATTATCACAATCTTAAAAGACAAATATGCCGAAAACGGACAAACCTGCCAGAATCGGAAACAATCCATCGCTTTTTTGCTGGAATCCGGGCTGGATGCGGAAAAAATGGTGGAAATCCTGGAAGAAGCCACGAAGTACAGACAACAGAATTTTATTGTCACCGTTCAGCCGTTGAAAAAAAATGTAAAACGGCAAAAACAATTTCTTGCGGACGACGGGTATGATGATATACGGATTGTGCGGAGAGGAGAGTAGCGTGAATATGCATCAATGAGCGGGCACAGGGGCATTTCCCAAACGGGAATGTCTCTGTTTTGTATTGGAAAACATTGGGAAGCGAACAAATGTTTTGATTTTGTGTAGACAAATCGGCGGTGATCTGATATAATGAAAATCCAGTTTTACAGAAGTGAATGAGAAACTGAGCGGAAAACAGAAAGTGTATAAGGGAACAGAGTTATGGATCATTTTAAGCTGCATTCGGAATACAAGCCCACCGGCGACCAGCCGCAGGCGATTGAGGCGCTGGTCAATGGATTTCGAAAAGGAAATCAATTCCAGACGTTATTGGGAGTTACAGGTTCCGGGAAAACCTTTACCATGGCGAACGTCATTCAGCAGTTAAATAAGCCCACGCTTGTCATAGCGCACAATAAAACACTGGCGGCTCAGCTCTACGGCGAGTTTAAGGAATTTTTCCCGGAGAATGCCGTAGAATATTTTGTGTCTTACTATGACTATTACCAGCCGGAAGCATATGTGCCGAGCACGGATACGTATATTGCAAAAGACTCGTCCATCAATGATGAGATCGAAAAACTCAGGCTTTCCGCCACGGCTTCACTGACGGAACGGCGGGATGTGGTAGTGGTTGCCAGCGTATCGTGCATTTATGGCCTGGGAAGCCCGGACGATTATCAGGCAATGGTTGTGTCGCTTCGTCCCGGCATGGTGAAAGACCGGGATGCCGTGATTCATGAGCTGATCAATATACAATATAACCGGAACGATATGGAAGTCGGCCGCTGCAATTTCCGGGTGCGGGGCGATGTGCTGGAAGTATATCCGGCGCAGGGCGGCGATTATCTGATTCGGATTGAGTTTTTCGGAGACGAGATCGACCGGATTGCGGAAGTGGACATTTTGTCCGGCAAAGTGCATGCGTATCTGGAGCATGTCGCTATTTTCCCGGCTTCTCATTATGTGGTGCCGCAGGATAAGATCAACAGGGGATGTGAAACCATCGAAAAAGAACTGGGAGAGCGGGTGCGCTATTTCAAAGGGGAGGACAAGCTGCTGGAGGCGCAGCGGATTGCCGAACGGACCAACTTTGACATAGAAATGCTGCGGGAGACGGGATTCTGTTCCGGCATTGAGAATTATTCGAGGCATCTGAACGGGCAGCAGGCCGGCGTTACGCCCATGACATTGATGGATTACTTTAAAGACGATTATCTGATTATCATTGACGAGTCCCATATGACAATCCCGCAGATCGGGGCTATGTATGCGGGGGACCGTTCGAGAAAGACGACCCTTGTGGATTACGGCTTTCGTCTGCCGTCCGCGCTGGACAACCGGCCGCTCAACTTTTCGGAGTTTGAAGATCATATCGACCAGATGCTGTTTGTATCGGCAACTCCGGCCGCATATGAAGCGGATCATGAATTGCTGCGTACGGAGCAGATAATTCGTCCGACGGGCCTGCTCGACCCCGAGATTTCCGTGCGCCCGGTGGAAGGGCAGATAGACGATCTGATCGCGGAGGTCAAACGGGAAGTCGCAAAAAAGAATAAAATACTGATTACAACGCTGACGAAGCGGATGGCAGAAGACCTGACGGAATATATGCGGGAGGTGGGAATCCGCATCCGGTATCTGCATTCGGACATCGATACGCTCGAGCGGGCGGAGATTATCCGCGATATGCGGTTGGATGTTTTTGATGTTTTGGTCGGTATCAATCTGCTGCGGGAAGGGCTGGACATTCCGGAAATATCGCTGGTAGCCATTCTGGATGCGGACAAAGAGGGATTTTTGCGATCGGAAACGTCGTTGATACAGACTGTGGGGCGGGCGGCCCGAAATGCGGAAGGCCGCGTGATCATGTACGCGGATATGATAACGGATTCCATGCGGGCGGCCATCGATGAAACCGGCAGGCGGCGGGAGATTCAGCAAAAATATAACGATGACAATGGCATTACGCCGCAGACGATCAAGAAGGCAGTGCGCGCGTTGATCAGCATTTCCAAAGCGGTGGCAAAGGAAGAAGCGGCTTTTGAAAAAGACCCGGAATCGATGGATGCGGAGGAATTGGAAAAGCTTATTGCTTCCATACAAAAGAAGATGAAAAAGGCGGCGGCGGATCTGGACTTTGAGACGGCGGCCGAGCTGCGTGACAAGATGATCGAACTGAAGAAATACTTACTGGAATTGGAGAAAGACAATGCATGAAGGCAAAAAAATGCTTCCCCGTGAATTTATTAAAATCCGGGGCGCGAATGAACATAATCTGAAGGGTATCGATGTGGACATTCCCCGGAATGCGCTGGTTGTTCTGACCGGGTTATCGGGTTCGGGGAAATCGTCGCTTGCGTTTGACACCATATATGCGGAAGGGCAAAGGCGCTATATGGAATCGCTGTCTTCTTATGCCAGACAGTTTCTCGGGCAGATGGAGAAACCGGATGTGGAAAAGATCGAGGGGCTTTCCCCTGCGATTTCGATTGATCAGAAATCGACCAACCGCAATCCGCGGTCCACGGTAGGCACGGTGACGGAAATCTATGATTATTTCCGCCTGCTGTATGCGCGAATCGGAACGCCGCACTGTTATAACTGCGGCAGAGAAATACGAAAACAGACAGTCGACCAGATGGTGGATCAGATTATGGCGCTGCCGGAGGGAACAAAGATTCAGCTTCTGGCGCCGGTCGTACGGGGGCGGAAGGGAGAACATGCCAAAGTGCTCGAACGCGCGAAGCGGAGCGGTTATGTGCGGGTGCGGATCGACGGCAGCATGTATGAACTGACGGAAGAAATCAAACTGGACAAAAATATCAAGCATTATATCGAAATCGTGGTGGACAGGCTGGTTGTAAAAGCCGGTATCGAAAGCCGGCTGACGGATTCCGTGGAGAATGCGCTTGCGGTTTCCGAAGGACTTCTGCAGGCGGATGTGATCGGCGGACAGCCGCTCAATTTCAGCCAGAGTTTTTCCTGCCCGGACTGCGGTATCAGCATCGAAGAAATTGAACCGAGAAGCTTTTCCTTTAACAATCCGTTCGGCGCCTGCCCGGTCTGCTCCGGACTCGGATATAAGATGGAATTTGACGAAAAGCTGATGATTCCCGATGAAACGCTGAGCATCAATGCGGGCGCCATTACCGTGATGGGCTGGCAGTCCTGTACGGACAGCGGCAGCTTTACCAATGCGATATTGCAGGCGCTTGCCCGCGCATACCATTTTGATCTGGATACACCGTTCGGAGAATATCCCGAGGATATACGGAATGTTCTGATTCACGGTACGGGCGGCAGAGAAATCAGCGTGCATTATAAAGGACAGCGCGGAGAGGGCGTTTATCCGGTCGCGTTTGAGGGACTGATCAAGAATGTGGAACGCCGTTACCGGGAAACGGGCTCCGATACGATGAAACAGGAATATGAGACATTTATGCGGATTACGCCCTGCAAAGAATGCAAAGGTCAGCGGTTAAAAAAAGAATCGCTTGCCGTGACGGTCTGCGGTAAAAATATTTTTGAGATTACGTCGATGTCTGTGAACGGCCTGTATGATTTTCTGCGCGGGATGCAGCTGACCGATACGCAGCAGATGATCGGCAGGCAGGTGTTGAAAGAGATCCGCGCCAGAGTGGGGTTTCTGGTGGATGTGGGTCTGGATTATCTGTCTTTGTCCCGGGCAACCGGAACATTGTCAGGCGGGGAGGCGCAGCGGATTCGTTTGGCCACGCAGATTGGTTCGGGACTGGTGGGCGTCTGCTATATTCTCGATGAACCGAGCATCGGGCTGCACCAGCGGGATAATGATAAACTGCTCGGTACGTTAAAAAACCTGCGCGATCTGGGGAATACGCTGATCGTAGTGGAGCACGACGAAGACACGATGCGGGAGGCCGACTATATCGTGGACATTGGTCCGGGGGCGGGTTCGCACGGCGGCGAAGTGGTGGCATGCGGCACGGCAGAAGAAATCATGAAGATACCCGAGTCTGTCACCGGTCAGTTTCTCAGCGGGGCCCGTAAGATTCCGATACCGGAGACGCGGAGAAAGCCGGCCGGTTTTCTGACTGTGCGGAAAGCGGCGGAAAACAATCTGAAAAAGATTACGGTAAAAATTCCGCTTGGGGTTATGACATGCGTTACAGGTGTATCCGGTTCGGGGAAAAGTTCACTTGTCAATGAAATTTTATATAAATCCCTCGCACGTACGCTGAACCGTGCCAGAACAATTCCGGGCCGTCACGAGCGGATTGACGGGGTGGAACAGCTTGATAAGGTTATCAATATCGACCAATCCCCGATCGGGCGGACGCCGCGCTCCAATCCGGCCACCTATACGGGGGTCTTTGATCTGATTCGCGATCTGTATGCCGGAACCCAGGATGCCCGTGCGAAGGGCTATAAAAAGGGGCGTTTCAGCTTTAATGTCAAGGGCGGCCGGTGTGAGGCCTGCAGCGGCGACGGCATTATCAAAATTGAAATGCATTTTCTGCCCGATGTGTATGTGCCCTGTGAAGTCTGTGAAGGCAAACGCTATAACCGGGAAACGCTGGAAGTGAAATATAAGGGCAAGAGCATTTACGACGTGCTGGATATGACTGTGGAAGAAGCGGTGACATTTTTTGAGCATGTCCCATCCATTCGCAATAAGATTCAGACGCTGTACGATGTGGGTCTTTCCTACATTAAGCTGGGTCAGCCGTCCACGACACTGTCCGGTGGTGAAGCGCAGCGAATCAAGCTGGCCACGGAGCTGAGCCGGCGCAGTACGGGACGGACGATTTACATCCTGGATGAGCCGACCACAGGTCTGCACTTTGCCGATGTTCAGAAGCTGGTGGAAATTCTGCATCGCCTGACGGAAGGTGGCAACACGGTCGTGGTGATTGAGCATAATCTGGATGTGATCAAAACGGCAGACCATATTATTGACATTGGGCCGGAAGGCGGCGATCGGGGCGGTACGATCGTTGCGGAAGGGACACCGGAGCAGGTTGCGGAGAACCCGTCTTCTTACACCGGTATTTATATCCGAAAAATGTTAGAAAAGGGGTAAAGTTTTCATCCCGACAGTACGATATATTTGATAAGAAATGCATGGATGCAGTTAATAACAGAAGGATCTGTTTTATTAACTGCGTTCTTTAATTTTTTGTAAATTTTTGTAAAACCCTTTGAAAATGCCTTGTCTTAGGTTATAATGTAGTTCACGCGGTTATGATTAAATTACAAACATTTGGAAAACATTATGATAGATGACCATTAGAAAGGGGTTCGGGTTTATGCAGTTTACGGATATTGGGATTGATTTGGGAACGGCGAGTATCCTTGTTTATATAAGAGGGAAAGGCGTTGTATTGAAAGAGCCTTCCGTTGTCGCGTTTGACAGAGATACGGACAGAATTAAGGCGATCGGAGAAGATGCGCGGCTGATGCTTGGCAGAACGCCGGGCAATATCGTGGCGGTGCGTCCTTTGCGGCAGGGCGTTATTTCGGATTATACCGTTACGGAAAAAATGATGAAATATTTTATCCAGAAAGCTCTTGGCAAGAAAACATTCCGTAAACCCCGTATTGCCGTATGCGTTCCGAGCGGCGTTACCGAAGTGGAGAAAAAAGCCGTGGAAGATGCGACATATCAGGCGGGAGCGCGGGAAGTTTCGATTATCGAGGAACCGATTGCCGCGGCAATTGGCGCGGGAATCGATATTTCCAAACCGTGCGGCAATATGATCGTGGACATCGGCGGCGGTACATCCGATATTGCGGTTATTTCACTGGGTGGCACGGTGGTCAGCGCGTCGATCAAGATTGCAGGCGATGATTTCGATGAGGCAATCGTCCGTTATATGCGTAAAAAACATAATCTGCTGATCGGGGAACGGACGGCGGAGGATTTGAAAATCAAAATCGGTTCCGCTTATAAGCGGCCGGAGGTGGACTATATTGATGTTCGCGGCAGAAATCTCGTGACAGGGCTTCCGAAAACGATCAAGGTTTCCTCTGAGGAAACCGAAGAAGCGTTGAAAGAGACAACATCGCAGATTATTGAAACCATTCACAGTGTATTGGAAAAGACACCGCCGGAGCTGGCGGCGGATATTGCGGACAGAGGCATTGTTCTGACAGGCGGCGGCAGTTTGCTGCGCGGTCTGGAAGATCTGATCGAGGCCAAGACCGGTATCAATACGATGACGGCGGAGGATCCGATGACGGCGGTTGCGATCGGGACAGGAAAATATGTGGAGTTTCTGGCCGGATACCGAGACGAGAACTGAGTACGGTGAAACAGGAGGCGGAGGATGCTAAAAGGGTTATATACGGCGTATACCGGAATGGTAAATGAGCAGCACAGGATGGACACACTGACAAACAATCTTGCCAACAGTGCGACCGTCGGCTTTAAAAAGGAGGGCGCTACTTCCGAGGCGTTCAGGGATGTGCTTGCCTATAAGATCAAGGACAGGTCGGAGACACCCAATCTGGCGCGGCGGCTTGGCGCTATGAACATGGGCGTGAAAATTGGGGAAAATTATACGGATTATACGGAAGGGCCTCTGCATGAGACCGGCAATACGTACGATCTGGCGATTACCGGACCGGGGTTTTTTGCCATAGAATTTACAAACAAGGCAGGCGTTACTTCCACCAAATATACAAGGGACGGTAATTTTACACTGACAGAGGAAGGCTATCTTGTGACGAAGGATGGAGACTTCGTGCTGGATGAGGACGGGGAACGGATTGAACTGGATCCGCTGCTTTCATCCGAGATACTGGAAAACGGCGCCATTTATCAGGACGGGGATCTTGTGGCGACGATCGGTGTCACGGATTTTGAGGACTATAATTATCTGGAACATTACGGGGAAACGCTTTTCCAGCGCGTGGACGGCGCGACGGAACAGGATGCGGAAGGACAGATTATTTCCGGCTATCTGGAACATTCCAATGTACAGGTCGTAAAGGAAATGGTGGATATGATCAATGTGTCCCGAGCGTATGAGACGAATCAGAAGATTGTTCAGACATATGACACGTCACTGGAAATTGCGGTAAATCAGCTTGGTAAATTATAATGACGGACAGCGTCGGGGAGGAAAATAAATGGTAAGATCGTTATGGTCTGCTGCAACCGGTATGATTGCACAGCAGACAAATATTGATACAATCGCAAACAACCTTGCAAACGTAAATACGACCGGTTATAAGACGGAAGTGGCTAATTTCAAATCCCTTCTGTATCAGACGCTGCAGACAAAAACAACCACCGCCAATGGCGAAAATAAGCCGGTAGGCGCGCAGGTCGGTCTGGGTGTGCGCAATTCTTCCATCAGTTCCATATTCGGTCAGGGTGCGTTTCAGGATTCGGAGAGCACGACCGATTTCGCGATCAGCGGAAAGGGACTGTTTGCGGTCATGGGAGACGACGGGAATACATATTACACGAGAAACGGTAATTTCTTTTTAAGTACGAATGACGGCGGCGGCCTTACCCTCTGTACGTCGGACGGCTATCCGGTGTTGAGCACAACCGGCAGAGAGATTAGCTTTAACAGAAATTATACGGCCAGCAACCTGTCCGTATCCGAAGAAG
>CATLGN010000022.1 GCA_949935685.1 uncultured Lachnospiraceae bacterium
TCGACGTGGAGCCGTTCGACTCGAATGTTTCCGACACGGAACGAATCGCATACGGGAATTCTTCCGTCGAAGGCAATACCGGAAGCAACGCCCGCTCTGCCAGCGCGCCGTGGCCGATTTCCCGGCGTCCCGGTCCCCGGGAAGGCTTCGTCTCACCCACCGAATAGGATGGGAAGTTATAGTGATGCATATAACGCTTGCTGACTTCGTTTTCATCCAGCCCGTCCAGCTTCTGTACCTCCGACAAAGGCGCCAGCGTCGTCACATTACAGATCTGTGTCTGTCCCCTTGTAAACATGGCCGAACCGTGTACCCGGGGAATGGGATCCACTTCCGCCGCCAGCGGACGGATCTGCGTCATCTCACGTCCGTCGGGACGTCTGCCGTCCTTCAAAATCATCTTGCGGACGGTCTTTTTCTCATATTGATAAATCGCCTCATCCAAAACGGCAAGCCATTCTTCGTTCTCCGCAAAGGCTTCTTCGAGACGCTCCGTTATCTTTCTGATATTTTCTTCCCGCACCTGCTTTTCATCGGTAAATACCGCCGTCTCCATCTCCTGCGGCGGAACGAGTTCTTTTATCTTCGCAAACATTTCTTCGGGAATGGCGCAGCTCGTATACTCGTGTTTCGGTTTGCCCACCTCAGAGACAATCTGATTGATAAAGGCGATAATCTCCTGATTGATCGCATGCGCTTTGTAGATGGCTTCCAGCATAACGGCTTCGGGAACCTCATTCGCACCGGCCTCAATCATAATGACTTTTTCCGCCGTCGATGCCACAGTCAGCTTCAGATCGCCGACTTTCCACTGTTCCTGCGACGGATTGATAACAAACTCCCGGTCGATCATACCCACCTGCGTCATGGCGCAGGGGCCTGCGAACGGAATATCGGAAATACAGGTGGCAATCGAAGCGCCCAGCATAGCCACCAGTTCCGGGCGGCACTGCGGATCAACGCTCATTACCATATTGTTCAGCGTCACGTCATTCCTGTAATCTTTCGGAAACAAAGGACGCATCGGTCTGTCAATCACACGGCTTGTCAGAACCGCGTTTTCGGAAGCCTTCCCCTCCCGCTTATTAAAACCACCGGGGATTTTTCCCACGGCATACAGTTTTTCTTCAAATTCCACACTGAGCGGGAAGAAATCAATTCCCTCTCTCGGTTTCTCGGACGCCGTAGCCGTGCTGAGCACGGTCGTCTCCCCATACTGCATGAAAGCACAGCCGTTCGCCTGCTTTCCCACTTTGCCGATCTCAACCCGTAATGTCCGTCCGGCAAGTTCCATTGTGTAAGTCTTGTACATATTTTTCTCCTTTTTCATTGCTGCATTCCGCGCAGAACCGGAAATCTCCGGCGCGCAGAATATTGTCAGAATATCTGCACCAGACAGAAGATGCCGAAACTACTGAGCTGCCTATATGTCCACAGACGTAATCCGTTCCCGCCGGACCGTCGTTTACATATCCCCACCTCAGTGGTCTCGGTAGCGTTCTTCTGTCCTGTCGCCGCCATGCGGCCAAATGAACCCGTTACATCGGAAATCCCGGAGAATTTCCGATGTAACAAAAGGCGGATGAAAATTCAATCCGCCTGTTGAGCACATTATTTTCTGAGGCCGAGCCTTTCGATCAGAGCACGGTATCTCATAATATCTTTCTTCTTTAAATAAGCAAGCAGGCCACGCCGCTGACCAACCATCATCAAAAGTCCTCTTCTGGAATGATGATCTTTGTCATTTGCCTTCAAATGCTCTGTCAATTCCTCAATCCGTGCTGTCAGTACGGCAATCTGCACTTCCGGCGAACCGGTATCGCCTTCGCTCCTTGCATACTCTTTGATAATCGCTGTTTTCTTTTCCTTAGAAATCACTTCTGTCTTCCTCCTGTTTTCATACGCCTGCTGCCAAGAATGGGTCGGAAACTCCCGATTCCGAGCAACGGTAAATTTCATACCCAGATAGTTTATCACAATATTTTTTTTGTGTAAAGTACAAATTTTAGCAAATAGGTAATGTTTTCGGGAATCCGGGCATGTGTCTCGTTTGCCGTGCCGGACTACGGGCATAAGCGGTTCTAAGCGGTTTGTCTGTCAGTTATGACAATCGTGCAACCGGCCTCTATGCGCCATCCGGGCGCAGGTCGGCCTTTTCCGTGCATCCTTGCACGGAAATTGCAGGGAACCGACAAACCGCCAAGAACCGCTAACGCTCTCCGTAGGCACGGCAAACGAGACACATGCCCGGATTCCCGAAGCGTTACGGTATGAAAATTTTTTATCGAAAGCATATAGCGGGACAGAATATGGCAAAGTCCGCAATACGGACATATTCCGACGGGGACGGATACGCGCGGCTTTGTGCCTTCGGAGGGTATTAGCGGTTCTTACAGATGCGTCGCAGCCTGCAATTCCCGGACAGGGATGTCCGGGAAAGGCCGACCTGCGCCCGGATGGCGCATAAAGGCCGGTTGCACGCCCGTCGGTATCTGTTGCCGCAGCCGTTAGAACCGCTTATGCCCGCAGTCTGGCGCAAAGCCGCGCGTATCCGTCCTCGCCGGAAAGCAATACCGCAATCCTGACTTTTCCCATCCCTTCCGGCGTCGCATTACTCCCTTCGCTATGGCAATACCCGCTTCACAGCCGCCGGCGTACGATAAGTCGCATTGGAAATGCGGATTCCGGTCTTGGGGCTGCTGGCATGCACCACCTGTCCGTCTCCGATATACAGCGCCACATGGTTGATCGTGCCGCCTTTGGCATAAAAGATCAGATCGCCCGGTTTCGCATCCGCCAGAGAAATCTTCGTTCCCACGCCTACCTGCTGTCTGGACGATCTGGGCAGCGATACGCCGAAGTGCTTGAACACACTCTGCACGAATCCGGAGCAGTCCGCTCCCTTTGTCAGACTTGTGCCGCCCCAGACATAGGGATTGCCCACAAACTGTTTCGCATACTGGCACAGATCAATCCGTGTATTGGAAATTCCGTTTCCATATAACAGCTCTTTCATCGTGACGGCTGTTTCCAGTTCTTCTTCCACAACACAGTAATCGGTGGACACATAAGCTTCCTCGTCGTCCAGCATAATCTTAGCCCATCCGTCGCTCTGCTGTTCCACAACTTCCAGCCGTTCATCCTGCGCCACAAGCGTGATAACCGGGCAGTCGGTGTTTGGCTGTTCCCGCACCTTGAGCGTCTGGGTATTGACTTTTGCCACGACATAGACGACTTCCTGCGCCTTTTTCCGGGCTTCCTCACCGGTCAGCAGGTAGTCCGTATGTACATACCCTTCCACCTTGCCCGATTTCACATGCGCCCAGTCTCCTTCCACCGAAAGGATCTCACAGGCGGCGTTCTTCGTCATTTTTCCGACCAGCTCCCCGTCTTCCCCGGCCTTATCCCGCACATTCAAATGATTATCAACCTGCGCCATTCCCAGATTGGTATATCCCCACAGATTGTCCACACTGTTTGCTTCCTTCTGTGCCTCCGCGGTCTCCAGAATTTCCGCATCCACCGCCTCATCGATAATCTCCTGCGCCTCCTGTAACGCTTCTTCCGCTTCTTTTCTTCTCTCCTCCACGGCCGCTACCGCCTTTTCCGCCTTCCCGGGATCGATCGGGCCATAGTCCGCCTCTGCCGCAATGCGGTCAAAACCAGCCGTGGCTTTTATAATATCGCTGGTGGATGCCGCTGTTATCTTTATATTGGATACCGACAAAATCGCTGCTGTAAGCAGCACCACTCTTCCTGTCGTCTTTTTTTCCATATGATCTCCATCTTTCCTTTAAATTTGTTACAAATTTATTACGTCTGTTACAAATTGTAACAAATACACGAAAGCCTGTCAATCAATGAGAGATATTTCCACATGACAAACGCGTACATGGGCAGACTGTGACTGTCTGAAAACAGAACAGAAACATGCATTTATCTGTCGCACGCCTCTTCCGCCGCGTCGAAACAGTCGCCGCTGGCCCACGGGCTTCCAATATCGCACCGACCATGATGATGTACGCGGGAAACAGCGCCTTCTGCGACTGTTTCCGATACGTGCAGTTTCATCCGGCTCTCTCCGCTCTCCGCGAAACCATCCAGTATCGCCAATAATTGCGCAATGTCTCTGTCCATCTCTTTCGCCATATCACGCCTGCCTTCCTGACCGCATCCGGTCAATACAATACGACGCGCTTCACAATTCCCCGCTTCGTTCCAGAAATGCCCACTGAACGCCGTATCGGTCAATAAAATGAAAAAAACGCTTCCCGCTGATTCTGTCCGCAACTTCCTGTTTCCGGTCAAAATTCCCTTCCGTCTTCCAGTCAAAGCAGATCAGATCGGCCGGGCGCGTCGTATCGATCCGGCTGACCTTATACTCTTTCGCCGGGTCGGCCATCATAATATCCGGCTGCTGCCGGATATACGCAAAAGCCTCCTCAATATTTTCCACTTCCAGCGCCGCGTATCGAATGCCGCTCATATCGTTGGGTTTAAAAAATACCGGGGTTTTTCTCCCTTCCGGATCATGAAAACGCATCAGCACAATTATCAGCGGCGTCCCCGGTAAATCCATCACGCCCACGGAAGCCTCGCTCTCGTCCGCCTGCTCTGCAAATCCCATCCCTCTGAAAAATCCTCTGTTTCTCCAATGGGACAGATGTTCCCTCGGTACGGCTCCCAGTATCCGTTCATAATATGCAAATGCTTCGCTCACATCCTCCACCGGAATACAGATATGCGAAAAACCGGTAAACGACGCTTTTCTCATATCAACTCCGCCCATGCTTCACCCCCCCCCCTTGCCATCACATCCAATATAAAAAATCCGCCCTGTGTGAAGCAGACCATCTCGCCGCCAAGCCGCTGCGTCGCATCCGCGATCGTCCGCATGCCAAAACCATGTTCCGGCCCGGTCTTGTCCGTATCGGGCATCATCCCCTTCTCGACACACAGACTCTCCCGGCAGCGGTTTTTCATACGGATAATCAACCAGTCTCCGCGCGAACGCATCTGTATCTGCGCCTCCGCCGGAAGCTGCGCTTCTTTCTGGCGGCAGGAAGCGTCATAGGCGTTCTCCAGCCCGTTCGAAAGAATCTGGCACAACTCCATATAAGGAAGCCTTTCTTCGTTGATCTGAATATCCAGATGAAACGGAATATTCTGTTCCCCGAATTTCATCACATAATGACTGAATACCGAATTCAGATAAGGATTGCCACAGTAAATCTGACGGGTTTTATCCTGGCCGGAGATCAACTTTTGCAGATAATTCTGCGCCTCCTCCGTCTTCTCCGCAAACAACAGCCCCGAAAGCGTCACGATATGCGCCCGCATATCATGCTGCAGCCTGCGGATAAACTGCTGATTTTCAATCTGTGCTTCCAACTGCTGCTGACGTTCCACAAGCAGCCGGTCCTCCTGCTTTTTCCGGTACAGCAAAAGCTGCCGGTACAGAGCGGAAAAGATCGTGGCATATGTCATCGGCATCAAAATCAGCACAAGCAGATAGGCGCCCATGTCGTGCGGACGGCTCGTGATAATCGAAGGGAAGTTGGACATTGCAATCAGCAGCGCATAATAGAGCGCGGCCATGGCTGCAAAAATATTCCATCCTTTCTCCACCGAGTCCTGCAGTTCGATATACGGATTGCGTATTCTCCGGTAAGCATACCATTCAACAAGCGGGAACAATATCAGCCTGCCAATAAACATCAGAATACACCGGCCGCCGCCTGCGTAATAGTCCAACAGGTTGGTGACAATGATAATCCAGTAGGCCACCGTATCCGCCACACAAAACGTAAATAAAAACCGCCCTTTGCGGTCTTTGGACATCAGATAATAAAACACCAAGCTGGGAATCGTGCAGGTCAGATAAAACAGCTTTCCCATCCGTTCCGCACCCAACAGGTACAGCCCCGCAACATTCGCCAACCCGACCGGCGTCATGCAGAGAACGGTCAGCAAGATTGTTGTTTTCCGGGAAAAACGGGAACGATACAGAAGCATAAAAAGAATCAGAATATGAAAAAGGCACCAGAGTATGGAAACTTCCCGCAAAAATGCTGTCTGCATCAGTCCATCTCCTCAAACAAGATCTCCCGGTACCGCTTTTTGACTTCTGCGGCATACCTTCTGGATATGGGAATATGATACCCGGCAAGCGTCATGTCGTTCCCGTCCAGATTGTCAACATAATACATATTAACCAGATAACTCTGGTGACACCGGCAGAAAGTATCGCCCGCGACCCGCTCGGCAATCTCGTCCAGTCTGCCCGTACAGGACTGAATATAACCGTCCCGGCAATAAATGGACAGCGTATGCGCCCTGCTGCTCACAAACAGAATCCTGTTATAGGGAATGGCCCCCAACTGCCCCCGCCAGCGAAAATGCAGAGAAAGCTCTTTATTTTTTGCAACATGACGGGCCACCCGTTCCAGAAGCTGACGAAGGGTTTCCGGTTCCACCGGCTTCAACAGATACTGAACGGCATACAGGTCATACGCCTCCCGGTAAAATGCATCGCTGGAAGATACAAAGCAAACTGCTCCGTACTCATCCACCAGCCGGATCTGTTTTGCCAGCCGGATACCGTCCATAGAATCCAGATATATATCCAACAGATACAGATCATATGATATTCTTGCATCCCTTACATCCGCCAGAAGTTCCCGGGCGCTTCCATATAAAACGGTCATATGCATTCCGCCAAGCAGAGATTGCAGATATAAAGCGTCTTCACGGCAATCGTCACATATGGCAATCCTCATAACAGCCACCTTTCATCCATTCAGTCAAAAGTACCATTCACGTCAATACTACTTATTATAATGGAGTTTTCATCGGGGTTCAATGTCAAATTTGGTCTGAAAAGTGTTGATTCTGTCAGAAAAAGGGGCGCTAAGCCCCTTCTCGTTACACCGCCTTTTTTTCCTCCGCATCATCATTTTCACTGCGCAGTATGGCAAAAGCAATATTGGTCGCATGATCCGACACACGTTCCAGTCCTGAAATAATATCGGAAAAAAGCATCCCCGCCTCCGGCGTGCACTCGTTTCTGGTCAGCCGTTCCACATGAAGCTGCTGTAACTGCCGCTCCTTGGTATCAATGGCATCTTCCAGCTCGATAATCTCCTCCATATGTTCCTCGTTGCTGCGGGCAAACATATCCACAGAATAGCGCATTATCTTATTGACCATTTCCATCATTTCATTCAGCTCTTTTTGCGCGATCTTGCTGAACCCGGTTCCCTTTTCTTTCCGCTGGCGCGCGGAATCCGCCACATTCTCCGCGTGATCCCCGATTCGTTCAATGTCGTTTACCACATGGAACAATGCGCCGATGCTTTTCAGATCTTCGATCGGCAGCGTCGTCTGATTGATTTTCACCAGATAATTGGTAATGGCGTGATTCAGGAAGTTGATATTTTTTTCGACCGCATAAACTTCTTCAATATCTTCTTCGTCCAGTGTAATCAGCGCGTTCATGGCACGGTTCAGGTTTTCGGAAGCGAGGTCTGCCATCCGCTCGATTTCCTTGATTACCTCCACAACCGCCGTCGCCGGATTAAATACCACCTTATCGCCGATATATTTCAACTGGAAGCTGTCGCGGTATCCCACCTTCTGATCGTCGCCCGGCACCAGAATATAGGTCAGCTTTACGATCATACCCGCAAACGGGAACAGCAAAATAACCTGCAAAATTTTGATAATCGTGTGGGCGTTTGCCACGCATCTGCCCGGATTGCCTCCGGAAATCCGCATAAAGAGCGAAACGGCGGGTTCCATGGCAAAGAGGAAAATCACGTAAAATATGATTGTGCCGAATATATTGAACAGCAGATGAATCATAGCCGCCCGTCTGGCGTCCTTTTTCCCGGCAAGGCTGGCCAGCGTCGCCGAAGCGCAGGCGCCGATATTGCAGCCCAGCATAATATAGATGCAGATCGGCATTTCCAACAGCCCCTGATTGGCCATCAGCAAAACGATACTGACCGTCACGGAGGAGCTCTGGATCACCGTCGTCACAACCGTTCCCAGAAGCACCGCCAGGACAGGGCTTGTCAGTGAACCGAACAGACTTACAAGCGCCGGATCCTCCTTCAGGCCCGCCATCGCGCCGGACATCCCCGAAAGTCCCATAAAGAGCACGCCGAAACCGAGAACGATCTCTCCGATCTTTTTTACCATATTGTTTTTTACGAACATAACGGCCAGTACGCCGCCAAGCAAAAATACAGGGGCAATTTCAGATAGGTTAAAAGAAACAAGCTGAGACGTTACCGTCGTACCGATATTGGCGCCAAATATGACGCCCGCCGCCTGATACAGATTCATCAGACCGGAGTTTACAAAACTGACAACCATAACCGTACAGGCGCTCGACGACTGGATAATCGCCGTAAAGACAACGCCTACAATCATGCCCGTGAAACGGTTTGTCGTGAAAAATTCGAGGATTCCGCGCAGTTTTGCGCCGGCCGCCTTTTCAATTCCCTCGCTCATCAGTTTCATACCGAACAGAAACAGGCCGAGTCCGCCTGCCATTGACAATAGTACCGAAGCATTCATCCTGTGTGCCCTCTCATTTTTTATCCTTTGAAAATTCCACAATCTTATTGTAAGTGATACCGTCCAAAACTACAAGTACCAATTTACCATTTCCCTTCCGCGATGTCCTTCTGCATCTGGGCCATGAGCTGCCGCACGGAGTCAAATTTCATTTCCGGCCGCTTGAATCGCAACAGATTGACCGTAATTTCCATACCGTATATATCCTCATCGAAATCATACAGATAGGTTTCCACCCCCATTACCCGCCGGTCGCTGACCGTCGGTTTGTACCCCACATTGCTGATACTCTTATAATGTCTTCCCCGCCAGGATACATATGAAAAATAGACGCCGCAGGGCGGCAGCAGTTTATCCGGCGGCGGCAGCAGATTGACCGTGGGCATACCAAGCGTTCTGCCGAGCTGTCTGCCGTGCACCACAGTTCCCGTGACACTGTACGGATAACCGATCAGCGCATGTACCTCCTCCATGCGGCCGGCCTGCAGCGCTTCCCGGATCCGGCTGGAACTGATCTCCCGGCCGTCCGCACAGACCTTATCGATAATCTCCACCCGATAGCCGAGCTCTTTCCCATACCGCGCCAGCAGCGCACTGTCGCCGCGGCCGCCCGCGCCAAACGTCACATCCGTTCCCGCCGCCACCAACGCCGCTTTCATTCGTTTTACGAGAATTTCCCGGATAAAATCCGCCGGCGGTGTGGCCGCTGTCCCGTCGTTCAGCGGAAACTCGATCAAAATATCCACTCCGATCTTTTCAAATATCCGACGTTTTTCCGCTCTCGTCGTCAACTCCCGGCCGCCCGTCCCGCTTCCGAAAAATACCGCCGGCGGCGGATCAAACGTAAAAACGGCCGCCGGATACCGTTTTTCTTTCAGAATACGCGCCAGCAGCGCCTGATGGCCTCTATGTATGCCGTCAAATTTTCCGATGGCGGCAGCGCATGCCCGATCCAGCATAAAATCCGTCGTTCCCTGTATCAAACGCATGGTTTCTCCCTCATACTCTCCTCCGTTTACCGGCTCAGAAACATTTTTTCAGGCCGGAAATTTCCCTTCATAACCTGAAAGGCATAAATACCATAAAATATTCCTTCTCCGTCATATACCCGCGTCTGTTCTCCCTCCGTCCAGCCGGACTTTCCCGTGATCTGACGCAGGTAAAGCGGATTGCCGTTCCGAACGCTTCCCTCGCAGCCGCCCTTTACCGTTATGGCCGGCAAGTGCGAAAACATAGCGTCCACCGGCAGTACCAGCGCATCGCCCGCGCCTGCCTCCACCGCTTTTTCAACCTGAGAGAGTGTTTTTGCCCCGTCCACCGTAAACCGCTCCACCCGGGTGCGCAGCAGGCTTTTCATGGCGCCGCCGCAGCCCAGTTTTTTCCCGATGTCATGGCAGAGCGTGCGGATATACGTCCCCTTGGAACAGAGAACCCGCAGCCTGACAAGCGGCAGTTCCATGGAAAGGATTTCCAGCTCATAGATTGTAACCGGCCTTGTCTGCCGCTCCACTTCCTTTCCTTCCCGCGCCAGCTCGTAAAGCCGTCTTCCGTTTACTTTACAGGCCGAATACATGGGCGGAAGCTGCTCATACGTCCCCAGAAACGACATAACCGTTGTTTTTACTTCCTCCGGCGATACCGCGGCTTCCCGATTTGTAAGCACCGTGCCGGTCATATCCTGTGTGTCCGTTGTCACGCCGAGCAAAAGCCCGGCGACATACTCTTTTCTCTGATCGGTCAGCATGCCGCACAGTTTCGTAGCGTTCCCCAGACATACCGGAAGGACACCCTCCGCCGCCGGATCCAGTGTCCCCGTATGCCCGATCTTTTTCTGCCCGAAAATACCCCGGAGCCGGGCCACCACATCATGAGAGGTATAGCCCCTCTCCTTGTATATATTCACCACTCCGTTTATCACTGTTCCTCCTGAAGCTGCCTTTCGATATGTAAGGACAGGTTATTCACCACATCGTGGAATGTACCCGACATGGTACAGCCTGCCGCTTTCTTATGGCCGCCGCCGCCGAAATAGGAAGCGATCTCCGCCACATTTACCCGGTCCGTGGAACGCATGCTGACCTTATACTGCATGATGTCGGTCTCATACATAAAGATCGCGCACTCCACACCCCGGGTATCCCGAAGCTGACTGACAATCCCGTCCAGATCCTGCGGCACGGCGTTATAAAAATCCATCAGTTTCCGATCCACAACGCTGACAATGCACCTGCCATGCAAAAACAGGATACTCTCCAGCAGCGCCCGGCCCATAATCTGATGTTGTACATACGTCTTCTCGTAAAAGGTGTGGGCAATGATAGCGGAAAAATCAAATCCGTACGTCATCAGGTCCGCCGCAATCCGCATCGTCTCCGGCGAAGTATTGGAATACTGGAATACTCCCGTATCATGGATGATGCCGATGTAAAGCGCTTTCGCGATCTCCGCATCCATCCGTTCCCGTTCCAGCAGCGTATAGACCATTTCACTCGTGGAACTTGCCTGTGCATCGATATAGTTGACCGTACCGCAGCCGGGGTTGCTGACATGATGATCGATATTGATTTTCCTGCCCGCCTTCTCAAATAACGGCTGCGCTGCGCCAAGACGGCTGCTCTCGCAGTCCAGGGCAAAGAACACATCCGGCGCCTGCGTATCCGCCTGCGTCCGAATCTCCTCCACCCCTGCGATCGTATCAAAAATATCGGCCGGCCGTTCCAGATATACGCGTACATCCGCCTTCGGCATACACTTTTTCAGATATAAATACAACGCCATGCAGGCTCCCACACAGTCGCCGTCCGGCCTGATATGGCCGCCGATGCCGATTGTCGCCGCATCTTTTATTTCATTCAATAGCTGAATCATGTTTCCGTTCCATCTCTTTCTTTTAAGTCTTTATTTACTTCGTCTATTTTCTTTGACATGGACACGCCATAGGCAATGGACTGATCCATAATAAATCGGATGTCCGGCGTATTGCGCAGATTGACTTCTCTGGCAAGTTTTGTCCTGATAAAACCCTCTGCGCTCCGCAGTCCCGCCAGCGTATTCTCTGCGGCTTCCTCATCGCCGAGCACACTGATCCACGCTTTGCAGGTTTTCAGATCCGGCGCAACTTCCACCGATACAACCGAAGTCAGCGGCGCGATGCGGGGGTCCTTAATTTCGCTGCGGATAATCTCCGCCAGCACTCTCTGAATCTCCCCGTTGATCCTTGTATTTTTAATACTGTTTTTCTTCATATTTCCTTACTTCCTATCTGGGCACTTCCACCATAATATAAGCCTCTGCAATATCCAGTTCCTGCATCTGGTCAAAGCCCTCAAATACCAGACCGCACTCGAATCCGGCCTTCACTTCTTTCACGTCATCCTTAAACCGCTTCAGCGAAGCCAGCGCACCTTCGTAAATCTGCTCCTCTCCTCTGCGGATTCTGATCTTGCATCCCCGCTGGAATATTCCGTCCAGCACATAGGAACCGGCGATATTTCCGACCGCGGAAGCCTTGAAAATCTGACGCACCTCCGCATGGCCGATAATTTTTTCCTCGAAAACGGGATCCAGCATACCCTTCATGGCCGCTTCCACATCTTCGATCGCCTGATAGATTACCTTATACAGCCGGATGTCCACGCCTTCCCGCTCCGCGATCGCCTTGGCCGTCGCGTCGGGGCGGATATTAAACCCGATAATAATCGCATTGGAAGCCGACGCCAGCGTAACGTCGGATTCGTTGATAGCGCCCACACCGCCGTGAATGCATTTTACGACCACTTCTTCGTTCGACAGCTTCAGAAGGCTCTGCTTTACGGCTTCCACGCTGCCCTGTACGTCCGCTTTGACGATCAGGTTCAGCTCTTTCAGATTGCCCGCCTGAATCTGGGTAAACAAATCGTCCAGAGACATCTTGCTCCGTGTCTCCTCCAGTTTCTTCTCTTTATTCTGCGCCAGATACGTATCCGCATACGATTTGGCCGTCTTATCATTCTCATGGGCGATAAAGATTTCACCGGCGCCCGGCACATCGGAAAGCCCCAGTATCTCAACCGGCGTCGAAGGCCCTGCCTCCTTCACCCTGCGCCCCTTGTCATCGATCATGGCCCTGACCTTGCCGTGGCTGGCGCCCGCGGAAATAAAGTCGCCCACATGCAGCATACCCTTCTGCACGAGCACCGTGGCCACCGGCCCGCGTCCTCTGTCCAGCTCCGCCTCGATCACAAGCCCTCTTGCCTGACGTTTGGGATTGGCTTTCAGTTCCAGAATCTCCGCCGTCAACAGAATCGTCT
>CATLGN010000023.1 GCA_949935685.1 uncultured Lachnospiraceae bacterium
AAATCAAGATACTGCGTATTTTCAACACATACGGCCCGCGCATGAACCCGTCCGACGGCCGTGTCGTCTCCAATTTTATCGTACAGGCTCTGAAAAATCAGGACATAACCATTTACGGCGACGGTTCACAGACGCGAAGCTTTTGTTATGTCGACGACCTTATCGAAGGAATGGTGCGCCTGATGGCCTCCCCCGCCAAATTTACCGGACCATGTAATCTCGGAAACCCCGGGGAATTTACCATTTTACAACTCGCAGAAAAGGTAATCCAGTTTACCGGTTCCCAATCACAGATTGTATACCAGCCGCTGCCGGCCGATGACCCGCTGCAGCGCAAACCGGTGATTGATCTGGCCAAACAGCATCTGGACTGGGAGCCGCATATCGCATTGGATGAGGGATTGAAGAAGACAATTGATTATTTTAAAAGAGTAATCTGATATTTTTATTCCATAAAACGGCCGGGTCCGCACACCAAATATTCCCAGCGTATTTCATAATCATCGGGGAAATATTTTAGATGCGGACCCGGCTGCTTTTGATCAAAGTGAAACAGAAATTCCTGCCATCGTTTTCAAGTACGCAGCAATCGATTCCTCCCAGACCGGGAACCGGAAATTTGTCGTCATGGCAAACATATCGTTATCCAACACAGCATACGCCGGCCGCGGCGCCTGTCCCGGGAATTTTGCATCGTATACCGACGTTGTAATGCCCTCCACAACCGTCGATTTTCCGGCAAGCCGGAAAATCTCCGCTGCAAACTCCGCCCAGTTACACTCCCCTTCACAGCTTGCATGAAAAATTCCATAATTATCTGTGGGAAGCAGACAGGTAATCGCTCTCGCCAGATCCATCGCGTACGTGGGCGTCCCGTACTGATCATTCACAACCTGAACGGTATCGCTGTTTTCGGAAAGACGAAGCATCGTTTTTGCAAAATTACTTCCCTCTCCGTACATCCATGCCGTGCGCAAAATAAAATATCGGCTGCAGAAGTCTTTTACAAACTGTTCCCCCTGAAGCTTTGTCTTCCCATAGACACTGGCCGGACAGGTTTGGTCGTATTCCTTATAGTGCCGGTCGGTATCGCCGGAAAAAACGTAGTCTGTCGAAATCTGAAATAACTTTGCGCCCGTCTCCTGCGCGGCGATACTCAGGTTTCTGGCGCCGATGGCATTGATTCGAAACGCATTTTCCGGGTTCTTTTCACAGCCGTTTACGTTGGTCTGTGCCGCACAGTTGACAATGGCATACGGCTTCACATCCCGCGCCAGCTTCATAACCGTTTCCACGTCCGTAATATCCAGTTCTCCCACATCGGTATTCACAAGATGATATTCCTTCTGATCCGCCAGAATCTGATTCATCGCTCTTCCCAATTGGCCATTGCAGCCGGTAATTATGATCTCTTTCATATCTGCCTCCTAATTTCCCAGTTCTAATCTGTTTACAGCAGAGAACAGCGCCCGAATCGACGCCCTTGTAATATTGGAGCTGACGCCCACACCATAAGTAACTCTGCCCGTATTGGAATCCAGCAGATGGATATATGCCGCCGCCTGTGAATTGGAGCCGCTCTGCAGTGCGTGTTCCTCGTAATCCAGAACTTTTATGCTGACGCCGAGCGATTCCTGCATTCCGCGCTGCGCCGCATCGATCGGGCCATTTCCGACCGCTTCAAAGGTTTTCGTCTCGCCATGGTCGGTATATGTCACATCCACTTTGGTATCAAACTGAGACTTAGTTTCTCCTGACAGATCAGAAACATGCAGACGCCGGAAATGCAATGGTTCCTTCCGGTCCAGATATTCGCTGCGGAACTGATCCATGATCTGTTCCGGCGACACTTCACCCTGTTTTTCGGAAATTGTCTGTATCGTCTCCGCAAACTCTTTGTGCATGGCCTTCGGGAGCTTGAAACCAAAATACGTATCCATAATAAAGGCAACACCGCCTTTGCCGGACTGCGAATTGATGCGCACAATGGGCTCATATTCCCTGCCAATGTCAGCGGGATCAATGGGCAGATACGGAACCTGCCAGTATTCGCCGCCCCGTTCCTTCATCGCCTGTACCCCTTTATTGATCGCATCCTGATGCGAACCGGAGAATGCCGTAAATACCATCTTACCGGCGTAGGGATGGCGCGGATGAATCGGAATCTTACAGCAGCGCTCGTAGATCTCAATGCTTTCATTGATATGTTCCAGATTCAGCGCCGGATCAATTCCCTGCGAAAACATATTGTAGGCAATATTCAGTACATCCACATTGCCTGTTCTCTCACCGTTTCCGAAAAGTGTCCCCTCCACGCGCTCGGCACCGGCCAAAATCGCCTGTTCCGCCGCAGCGACACCTGTTCCTCTGTCGTTGTGTGGATGCACACTTAATATAATGCTGTCCCGATTCTCAAAATGCCGGTTCATCCATTCGATCTGATCCGCATATACATTGGGCGTCGTCATCTCCACTGTCGAAGGCAGATTGATGATAATCGGATTTTCCTTTGTGGCGCCCCATTCTTTCTGTACTGCCGTACAAATATCCAGAGCAAAATCCAACTCTGTTCCGGTAAAACTTTCGGGAGAATATTCCAGAACAATTTTTCCCGGAAAGTCTTTCGCATATTTTTTTACAAGCTGTGTGCCTTTGAGGGCAATCCCTTTGATGCCTTCTCTGTCCATATGAAATACCACATCACGCTGCAGCGTGGAAGTGGAATTGTAAATATGCACGATTGCCTGTTTGCATCCCGCAATCGATTCAAACGTTTTGGCAATCTGTTCTTCCCGGCACTGAGACAATACCTGCACCCATACATCGTCCGGAATCAGTTTTCTGTCAACCAACTGCCGCAGAAAATCATATTCGATCTGACTTGCCGCCGGAAAGCCGATCTCGATTTCCTTGAATCCGAGTTTGATCAGATATTGAAACATTTCAATCTTTTCCTGCACGATCATGGGATCGATCAGCGCCTGATTCCCATCGCGCAAATCTACGCTGCACCAGACAGGCGCTTTTTCAATTTCCTTTCCCGGCCACTGCCGCTCCGGATAGTCCACTACCGGATTTTTTCGATAACGCTTATAATTTAACATGATATTTCCTCCCTTTTCCGTTTTTACCTGACGGGACGCAGTTTCTACCAAGCAAAAAATCAGCCCATCCGGAGAGACGGGCTGACTGGCATTGTTCTATTATTCCCCAAGACCGCTTTCAATCACTGCGACCAGAGCCTTCAGAGCCTCTTCCTCATCTTCTCCCTCGCATACAAATTCCACTTCATCGCCGCACTTGACACATGCACCCAATACGCTCAATACACTTTTCGCATTCGCGGTACTCTCTCTGAATGTAAACGTGATCAAAGATTTAAACTGCATTGCCTCTTTACACAGAATGCCGGCAGGTCTCAGGTGTAGTCCTGTTGGGTTTTTTATTACTACCTTTTGGCTTACCATATAACGTCCTCCCAATTTATATTATCCCCATACCGGGAAAGTACACGATCTTTCCTTTCTGTTATCATACCATGCCTTCCATATTTCCACAAGTATAATATACTACAGCATGCAGTTTTGAATCAGTTCAGCCAGCTTCCGCGCTTCCTTTTCGATCATCCGCTGGTCCTTGCCCTCAATCATAACCCGCACAAGCGGTTCCGTACCGGAAGGCCGAATCAGTACCCGTCCTTCGCCTGCAAACATGCCGTTTAATTTCTGGATGGCATCTGCGATCTCCGGGTATTCCATATACCGCTCTTTTTTGTGGTTGGGAACCTTGGCGTTGACCAGCGCCTGTGGCAGCACATCCATAACCTTTGCCAGCTCCGATAACGGTTTTCCGGTTTCCACCAACACCTGCAACAGATGAAGCGCGCTCAGCAGGCCGTCGCCTGTCGTATTTTCGTCAAGAAAAATAACGTGCCCGGACTGCTCGCCGCCAAGACTTGCGCCGATTTCCCGCATTCTCTCCAGTACATAACGGTCGCCTACCTTTGTCTGCTCCGCCTGAATCCCGTTTTTCTCCGCCATCAGGAAAAATCCCAGATTACTCATAACGGTAACGACAATCGTGTCTCCTTTCAGTTTTCCCTGATCTTTCATGTGATTGCCGACAATGGCCATAATCTGGTCGCCATCCACAACCTTGCCGTTCTCGTCCACTGCCAGAAGTCTGTCTGCATCGCCGTCAAACGCCAGACCGATATTTGCCTTCTCATAAACCACTCTGGCCATCAGTTCTTCCATATGAGTGGAACCACAGTTTGCATTGATATTGGTTCCGTCAGGATTATTATGAATCGCAATAATCTCAGCGCCAAGTTCTTTCAACGCTTCCACAGAAGTATAATAGGATGCGCCCTCCGCACAGTCCACGACGATTTTCAGATTGCTCAAATCCGCATTCACCGACTGTACCGCATGATTAATATACTCCTCCCGTGCATCCGTACGATATTTGATCTTTCCCACACCGGAGCCGATTGGGAACTTAATATTTTTCATATCGCTCCGAATCAGTTCTTCGATTTCATCCTCCATCGAATCGGGAAGCTTATACCCGTCTCCGTCAAAAAACTTAATCCCGTTAAACTCTACCGGATTATGAGAAGCAGAGATCACAACCCCGGCATCCACCTTATATTTTTTTGTCAGATATGCAACCGCCGGTGTGGGCACCACTCCTACGTAAACAGCGTTTGCACCCACCGAACAGGCTCCCGCCATCAGCGCGTTGGCCAGCATATCGCCGGAAATCCGTGTGTCACACCCCACCATAATCGTAGGCTTATGCTTGTTTTCCTTTGACAGCACATATGCGCCGGCCTGCCCGAGCTGCATGGCCAGCAGCGGTGTCAGTTCTTCATTTGCAACGCCTCTTACGCCGTCTGTCCCAAATAATCTTCCCATCTTTTTTCAACCTCTATTCTTCTTCATTATTCTCTGTTTCCGCCTCGCTCTGCTGTATCAGAACCGGAACGGTCGCAGGTTTTTCCAATCGGACTCCCTCCGGCAGACGAACCGTCAGTTCCATCTCATATGCGCCCGGTACAAGTTCGCTCAGTCCGTTCTTTGCCATAAATCCTGCTACATCCACAATCGCCGTAATCTCGCCTTCCTGTATCCCTTCCACCCGGTTGGAAAGCCCCTTTACCGTCAGGGCGATATTATCCGTTGCCTCCGCAAATCCCCCTGTCATATGCTCCGGTACGCCTCTGATCGCCACATCATCGGCAGGAATCTCCACTTCGGTCGTCACTTCCCGCTCAATGTGGACGATAACATTCACCTTGCCATTAAAATCACTTTCAGCAAATGCCACATTATCCGGCAGATATTTTTTCAGATCGATCACGGTTGTCATATTTCCCGTCTGTCCATTGACATTCAGCACGGAATCGGGAATATCAATCTGCGATATATTTTTAATCGCATTTCCTTTTCCCGCAATCAAAACAGTCGACGGCGTGCTTTCAATCACTCCTGTCAGCGCATATCCGTCTGCGGGCTCTCCTGTCAGAGTAAAGCTGAGCGGAACCCGCTTTGTCTGCAGAATCTCAATATTGACCTTAACCTGATCCAGACTTTTTTTCAGATTCTTATTTTCAATGATTTTGTTGTCCTTGTCATACAGCCGAATCGTCACATCTGTCCGTATATCCTGCGACACGCCGGGCACATTGACCGACACTTCCGCACGGTCGATCTGATCCACCACCGACTCAGGCCCGGAAACGCTGACCAGATTCTGATCGGTGCTGATATTGCCAATCATATAACCTTCTTCCGGTTCACCGACTGTGACAGCTTCGATCACGAACTGTTCCCGTTTCATATCCTCAATGCTGACCAGCATATTTTCCGTTGTCGATGTTATGCTCTCCAGTTTATCATTATATTTATTCGTGGAAAGCTTGATGCGTACCATGGTATCCATGATATTTACTTCCTGCATATCCGCGGTCGCAATAATATTCTCCTCCCGCAGCGTATCCAGAATACTTCTTTTAGCCCAGACCGTCACGTCGATGACGTTGGTGCCGTCAAGTATCTCATAGACCTTTCCCTGATCTGTCACCGCGTCTTCATTCAGTATTTCCACCGGAATATGACGAAATACGGACTTGTCCACAGGATCATTGATATTGATGACAATAAACCATATCGCTATGGAAAATAAGACTGCCAGAATCTTCAGACCCAGATTAGCTGTCAGTTTCTTTTTCATTTTTTGTTCTTCCCTTCCACAACCGTCTTTTCTTTTCTTCCAGCGGTTTATTCTGAATCATAAGCAATTTGCCCTTTAAACCTTCCGAGTCCAGATTGCGCGACAACGCGCCTTCATAGGCAACACTCACATGACCCGTTTCCTCGGAAACAATAATGGTGAGGGAGTCTGTCACCTCCGAAATGCCCACGCCCGCCCTGTGTCTCGTTCCCAGTTCCTTGCTCAGATCCATATTGTCCGAAAGCGGCAGATAGCAGGTTGCCGATACAACCCGGTTCTCCCGCACAATTACCGCGCCGTCGTGCAGCGGTGTATTGTGTTCAAATATATTGATTAAAAGCTGGCTTGTCAAAAGACCATCCACTTCAATTCCGGTTCTTTCATATTCACTCAGAGACTGATTCTGCTCCACAACGATCAGCGCACCCGTCTTTGCCTTGCCCATTTCAAAACATGCCTTAATCATCTCCTGCATCGTTTTATCGGAAAAACGCCCGCCCATATCCCGGGAACTGTCAAAAGGGACGAGCGAAGCAAAAAAGTTCGTCCTGCCAAGCTGTTCCAGCGCGCGGCGCAGCTCCGGCTGTAAGACGACAACCGTGGCAATCACGACAAGACTTAACATATTTTCCGCAATCCACAGAATCGTTGTCATATTGAATATCGCAGCCAGTAAAATCAACGCCATAATCAGGATAATCCCGCGCAGCAACGACCAGGCCCGTGTATTTTTAATCCACAGAACAATCTGGTACACCAAAAAGGAGATAATCAAAATCTCCACCACATCGGTCCACCTGACCACCGGCATGTGAAGCCGGTTTACATATGCACTTGCGAAATTTGCCAACTGACCCATACTTATTTCAATCCACTCTTATCCGATTTTCTGACCGCACTGCTCACGGCACGGGGCGGTGGGGTCACATCCTTTTTCTGGGATGTGATCTTCTTCACAGTTTTGGATGGCTTCGCCACCGCTATTTTGGGAACCGCCTTCACATAGTAATAGTATTCATCATCCTCGAACTGCACATGCTCCGTTCGGGAATAATCCACATTAAAAATAAAAAACTGCAGGAATTTGACAATCGCCACGGAAATTGCCGCACCAATAATATTGGGAAGAATCGAGATATTCGTCTCCAGCATCAAATCACCTACTAAAAGTGCGGCAATCGACATCAACGCCCCAACCGCAATGGCAATCGTCCACGCATGATTGATGCTGAGCCGACGTATCAGATAAACAACAAGCACGGTAATCGCAAACGCAAATACCATTACAAGCACTGTTTTATTGTTCATCAGACCGTCCACCACGTATCGGTACTTCTGCATCGCACTCTCCGCATCCATTGAGTTCAGCGTGCTCACGCTGTCCGAAATATATTCCAGAACACCGTACACAATAACGCCGCATCCAACGGATACCGCAGAGGCCGGCGTTCCAGTCAGCCCCGCCGCCAGCGGCATGACAAACGGAATATTCAGATGACAGCAAATCGGTGTCAGCAGCACCATTACCGTATCTTTTGATGAAAATCTGAAATACATCAGAAACATCACAAGAAAAAGTGCAAGCACAACGATTGCACATTCCAGCGAAAATGCATAAAGATGCAGCAAAATAAACAATGCTGCAAGCAGCACCATAAAGTTCATTGGTAAGAAAGAGCTTAAAAGAGCGGCTACCAGAACGATCGTCATACTGTTCAGCCTGCTCATGTACCCCAGTTTCCTGTTGATCAGAATCAACGTGATAAGGGACAAAAGGAATTTCTCGACCGGTGTGATATAAATTTCATATTTCCCGTAAATCCCCTTCAGATACTCTTTCAGGACTAATAAATTTGTCATAAATCTTTCCTTTCAGAAATTTCTCCTATCGCCTGTCTTCTTCATACAGTTCGGATAATTCCTGCAGATGGGAGTAATATTTCTTCAAGCTTTTCTTCGCCCGATTATAACGGTAGGAATATACGAGATAGCAGATAAACGTATAACTCCCGGTAAATATAACGTAGGCAAGCAGAAGTCTCCTGCCTGCTTCCAGCAGATCGACCTGGTAAATTTCTTTCATTACGGTTTCAAAATGATAAAACCCAATGATCCCCAGAACAATCGCAAACGTAAGGGTGGCGCTGATTACGGTTTTCATAATCTGAAGGCTGATATAGTCGCTTCGGAAATAATTGCCGATTGCCATATTCTGCTTTCCCTCATGTTCTTCATAGGAAGCCATCTTTGTCATCAGTATAATCCGTTCTTCATTCAGCATATCCCCGCCTCCTGTATATCCCCCGCGGAGCGGAAATTACTGTTTCACAGTCCGTTCGCACACGGCGAATCGCATAAATGCAATTCTTCTTTATCATAGCACAAATATCGTTTCCTGTAAAATCAATGATCAAGAAAGCGCATTCTCGGATTATCCTTTGGATCTTTTCTGGGCTCCGGACGGGGCGCTTTCGGTTTTGCTATGGAATTCTTCAGCATATTGGTCATATTCGCCTTACATTTCTCACAAAACCGCCCGGTTTTGATTGTAGCGCCACAGTTTTCACAGTTAATTCCAACCGGGGAATCATCGGCAAATACCAGCCGTTCTTCCCGAATCCACTGATGGATCTGATTGGTTTCCACCCCACAGACTTCAGAAATTTCAGGAATGCTGGCGCCTTTGTTTTCCCTGATATATTCCTTCACTTCCTGAAATTTTTCTTCTATCTTTTCCCGACAACTGGGACAGATGTGTGGGCCTACCACATAATTGAATATTCTTCCGCATTTTCTGCAATTACGTACTTCCATGTACAACACCTCCCGGTTTTTATCCCTTGCCAATGGCCAGAGTAATAAAATAAACATGCCTGATGCCGGCCTCCTGCAAAACTGCCGTTATGGCGTCCACAGTACTGCCAGTCGTATATATATCATCTATAATTATAATTGTATTTAATTTTACAACATTTTTACTTATTTTAAAAGCCCTTTTCAAATTATTTTGCCGCATCTGTCTGCTCAAAAGTTTCTGGGGAACCGTCTTTCTGACACGCCGTATCAGATGATTCTCCACAGGGATTCCCAATTCCCGGCCAAGCGCTTCCGCCAGTGCCGCCGCCTGGTTAAATCCCCGAACCGCCTGCCGTGTCCTGTGCAACGGCACCGGAACCAGCGCATCCGGCCGCCAGCGCCTGATCGTATCCCCCAGGTGCCGCGCCATCTCTCTCCCGTAAAATCGGGCATATTCTTTCCGGCCCTGATATTTATACCGATAAATGGACTTTCTGACGGCCGGATATGGATATAACGCCCGTCCTTCCCGGAATTGATGCGCGCGCTCCCTGCAATCGCCGCAGTATTCATCCCGGTCGTCCAAAAGCGGTTTGCCGCACTTCCTGCAGAACGGGCTCCGTATTGCTTCCAGACTGTCCGCACATTGCGGACAGATAATCTCTCCCAAAGGCTGTACGCCGTCGCACACCGGACACCGCCCGGGAAAAAGCAGTTCCAAAATTATCATAATTTACATTTTTTCATCTCTCATCACTTCACCGATTCTGTCCACCAGACCGCTATAGCGTTTCTGTTCCTGTTCATTCATAATCATTGTCCGCACCGTCTCGCTGCTCCCCAGTATGGTGACACAATCCCTGGCTCTTGTCACTCCGGTATAGAGCAGATTGCGGTTCATGAGCATCTTCGGCCCGCCCAAAAGCGGCATAATAACCGCAGGATACTCACTGCCCTGCGACTTGTGAATGGTAATAGCATATGCCAGTTCCAGCTCATCCAGACCGGCAAACGGATATGTCACCTGCCTTTTTTCATCATATTCCACTGTCAGTGTTCCGGCAAACGGATTGATTTCGAGAATCACCCCCATGTCCCCGTTAAAAATCCCCGTCCCTTTCTCCACCGGAATATGAAATCTGCTCATCACCTCCCATTCGAGCTGATAATTATTTTTAATCTGCATGACTTTGTCTCCCTCCCGAAAAAGATTGTCGCCATGCAAATACTCCTTCTTCTGCTCCGACGGCGGATTCATATACTGCTGTAAAATCCGGTTCAGCGTCTCCACTCCCAGGCTCCCCTTCCGCATCGGCGTCAGGACCTGAATATCAAAGGCTCTGGCATGCACATACCGGGGAAGCATGTCCGTAATCAATTGTACCATATGCTTATAAATCACATTGCTGTTGCTGCGTTCCAGAAAGAAGAAATCCCGACTCTTATTGTCCATGCAGATCTGTTCCCCTCTGTGAATCCGATGGGCATTGACAACAATATCGCTTTCTCCCGCCTGACGAAAAATTTTCCGTAACATTACCACGGAAAACTTCCCGCTGTCTATCAGATCTTTCAAAACCTGTCCCGGCCCCACACTGGGAAGCTGATTGACATCCCCCACCATAATCAGCCTTGTACCGACTGCAACGGCGCGTAAAAGCGACTGAAACAGATGAATATCTACCATCGACATCTCGTCAATAATCAGTACATCCGTCTCAAGCGGATTCTCCTCGTTTCTCTCAAAGGATACTTTTTTTCCATCCTCTTTTGCCAGTCCATTTAATTCTAGCAGACGGTGTATGGTCTTCGCCTCATATCCCGTCGCCTCAGTCATACGTTTAGCGGCTCTTCCGGTCGGCGCCGCCAGCAGAATATCCATTCCCTCACGTTCAAAATAATGAATAATCGTATTGATCGTCGTCGTCTTCCCCGTCCCCGGTCCGCCCGAAAGAATCAAGAGACCGCATTTTATGCTTTCCAACACCGCTTTCCGCTGCAATTCGTCCAGCGCAATCTGCAGTTCTTTTTCCAGAGAACCAATCTTTTCCAGCAGCACCGCTTCATCCGCGGGAACAAATGTCCCGCTCTCCTCCAGCGAAACATTCAGATCATGCAGCATTCTGGCACAGTTCAGCTCCGCATAGTAGTTGGACATTCCATATACAATCTGTCTGCCGTCTTTCTCTTTCAGCACCACCTTCTTATCCATCATCAGATTGGCAATCTGCGGTTGAATCTGTTCCTGCGTTAAATGCAATACTTCCGCTGCCTGTTCCAACAGAATGTCCACCGGCAGATACAGGTTCCCGTCCCCCTGCGCCTGTGTGAGCACATAGAGAATGCCGCTGCGAATGCGATAATCCGAATCGACATGAATGCCAGCCTTTTCCGCAATTTCGTCTGCCGTCCGAAACCCGACCCCCGCAATATCTTCGGCCAGCAGATAGGGATTTTTCTGCATCACGCCGTAAAGCCGCATGCCGTATGTCTGATAAATCTTTCCCGCGAGCGTATTGGAAATTCCGTATTGCTGCAAAAACAGCATAGCCTCCCGCATGCCTCTTTTTTCTTCCATCTGTGCGGAAATCTCGCGGGCGATGCGTTCACTGATGCCCTTGACCTCTGCCAGACGTTCCGGTTCCTCCTCCATAATACGGAATGTATCTTCCCCGAACTTTTTGACAATCCTTGCCGCCAGCGCCTCGCCGATTCCTTTGATCACACCGGAGCTCAGATAACGCCGTATGCTGACAACGTCTTCCATCGTCAGCACCCGGCAGGACTCTGCTTTGAACTGCGTCCCATAAAGTGCATGCTCCGTAAATTCTCCGGTCATCTCGACGCTTTCCCCTTTGTCAAGTCCCCGGAACATTCCCACGCACGTAATCTCTTCTTCGTCACAGACAAGGTTCATAACCGTATAGCCGTTTTCCGCATTCTGATAAATAATATGTTCCACATAGCCCTTCAGTGTTTCCATGTCTCTGTCCTCAAAACCGCAAACAGGGGCTGCTTGAAAAAGCAGCCCCCACGGCTTTTCTGTCTTTTTTACGTATAATTGATCTTCATCTGTTCATACAACATCTGCGCCAGACCAAGCCCGCCGCTCTCTGTGGACATCGATGCGATCTCCTGCACCATATTGTCCTTATAATAGTCAACCATAGTTCCGGTCGCCTTAAAACTGTATTCCGTATCCGGGACAGTCTTCATCATCTCTTTGAACATCTGTTCCACAAAATACGACTCAAACTGCTTACAGGCATCCATAAGCTGTTCGTCTTCGGTGCCTTTATTCTTTTCCTCCCAGTCTGCCTTCAGTTTTTCCAACCGTTCGTCATTGGCATATGTCTGCCTGTAGTCGGTATAAATGGAACTGAGTCCGTTTAAATCTATTGCCATCTATGGCTCCCTCCCTCCGGTCAGTCTATATTTGCTCCGCGCATGCCCCATATTTCACACACGCCCCATATTCGCCATGCTCAGCTCGGTAATCTCCGATTTCCTCGCTGCGGGCTGCGCCCTATGCAGACACCGGCTCACAGACCTGACCGCATACGGTCAGTCTGTTATCCGCTTTGCACTTGCCCTGCTTTTCACACACGCCCCATATTCGCC
>CATLGN010000024.1 GCA_949935685.1 uncultured Lachnospiraceae bacterium
GGGAGATGACGGTTGCGGATGTGGACAGGCTCTATGAAATTTATGCGGACGATTCGATCACGCGGTTTATGGAGAATCTTTTTGAAGACCGGGACGAGGAACGGCGGTATGCGGCGGATTATCGCAGGTATGTGTATGAATTTTACGGGTACGGCATCTGGATTGTGGAAGAAAAGGCCACCGGTACGGTGATCGGACGGGCCGGGCTGGAACCGGGGGAGCGGGGCGCCGAACTGGGGTATGTGATTGCAAAACCCTGGCAGGGACAGGGTTTTGCATTTGAGGTATGCCGGGCGGTTCTGGCATTTGCCGAACGGGAGATTGAGTGCAAACGGATTGTTTCCAGAGTACAGCCGCATAACGATGCTTCGGTGGCATTGCTGAAAAAGCTTGGCTTTCATCCGACAGGGGAAACGGATCCGTCCGGTATGTCTGTCTATGCATTGATGACAAAAAATGCTCCGGGGATATAAGGCCCGGAGCAAAAGAGATGTATTGTCGTATGCTGTATGGCGGTCAGACTACGGCGAGCATTTCCGCGATCGACAGATCGTCCCGCTTGCTGAGATCATAGAACTCTTTTCCGCACTGTACAATGGGACGTCCCAGACGGCCGCGGTTAATAAACACAACGTATCCCACCGCGCCATTGCTCAGACGCACCGGACAGTTGAGATACGTGTTGGCTGTGTTTTCCTGAAAGAGCAGAATCGCGCGGGTGTCAAATTTGCTCAGTCCGTCGGTTTCGAAATGCTCAATCACGGCAAACGGTGTCAGCGCTTTTCGATAGGGACGGTCGGAGGTCATGGCATCGTAAATGTCGCAGATTGTCACCAGCTTGGCAAAACGGTCGATCTCATCGTCCTTCAATCCGCGTGGATAGCCGCTGCCGTCACATTTTTCGTGATGCATCAGCGCCGACAGGCGTACGGTTTCGTTCACGCCGTATTCCTCCAGCATCTGATACCCCTTTTCGGGATGGGTATTGATAATCGCCCGCTCTTCCGGCGTCAGAGGGCCGGGTTTCTGAATGATTTCATCCGGTATGGCAAGCTGGCCCATATCGTGGAACAGACCGCAGGCAGCCGCCATTCGGCAGTCTTCCTCGCTGTATTCCAGCCATTGCGCCAGCATCTTACAGAGGAGCGACGTATTGATACAGTGAGAATAAACGCTGTTGTCGTATTCTTTCATATATAAAAGCATTTCCAGAACGCTGATATTTTGCTTTTTGGGATGCAGCAGCGAAAGCGTCTGGCTTAAAATGGTGTCAACATTCAAATCCGTATTTTTGGCAACCAGATTATTGACTGCAACCTGAAAATAGTTCAGCCCTTCGCCATAAGTCTTTTTATACTCTTTGATTTCCTGAATGCGGGCTTCCCGGACGGGTTCCGGGAGGTTGGATATAAAACCGGGGATACCGCTTCCGCGCAGATCGTTTACGGTTGCTTTTTTATCGACAGATTCAGACGTGCCCGCCCCCTGGGGTATGTCGTCTTCAATATAGACGGTACGAATGGAAAAAACCCCCATTAACTGCAGTTTGAGGGGCGTTAATTTGGTCCCTTTGGGAACCAGCAACTGTTGCCCGTTCATGGCATAGATGTCTTCAGCCGTTGTCATACCGGGCTTTAATTGCTCGTAAGCAATTTGTTTCATAAAAAATACCTCTCTTTTCCTGTCAAAACGTAAGACATAGCTATCCTAACTATACTATTATTATAAAACTTTTCGGATAGTTCGTCAACTGCGACTGGACAATGGAGACATTTTGGAATATGATAAAACATAACATCGTTTTGAGCAGGAATTTATTTCTATCGTGAGGGGGAACCAATATGCTGGCGAGTCATTATCAGACAATGCTGCAGGGAAAATCGGTAATCCGTGAACTGTCAGAGTTTGCCACGGCCCGGGGAAAGGAGATCGGATATGAGAATGTCTTTGACTTTAGTCTGGGGAATCCTTCGGTTCCGGTGCCGGAGGCCGTGACACGGACAATGGTGCGTTTGCTGCAGGAGGGCGATCCCATGGCGGTTCACGGCTACAGCCCTTCGCTTGGCATTACCGCGGTGCGGGAAAAGGTGGCGGCTTCGCTGCAAAAAAGGTCCGGCATGCCATATGAAGCGAAGCATATCTTTATGACTTCGGGCGCGGCCGGTGCGATTGCGCATGCGTTGCGGGCGGTAACGGAGCCCGGCGATGAAGTGCTGACATTTGCGCCGTGTTTTTCGGAATATGTTCCTTATGTGAATGGAACGGGGGCCATATTGAAGATGGTGCCTGCGGATACGGAACGTTTTCAGATTCATTTTCCACGGCTGGAAGAAATGCTTTCCCGGCGCGTGGCCGCCGTACTGATCAATACGCCGAACAACCCGTCGGGTGTTGTGTACTCCGCACAGACGCTGCAAAAGCTGGCGGAGATATTGGAGAAAAAGTCGGCGGAATACGGACATACGATCTATCTGATCTCGGACGAGCCGTATCGGGAAATCGTATTTGCGGGTGTGGATGCGCCTTTTGTGTCAGTGTATTATGCCAATACGCTGATGTGTTATTCTTTTTCCAAATCGCTTTCCCTGCCGGGCGAGCGGATTGGATATGTGGCGGTGAGCCCGGCATGTGAAGCGGGAGAAACGATCATTCAAATGTGCGGGCAGATTTCGCGGGAGACGGGACATAACTGCCCGGCATCACTCATACAGCTTGCGGTGGCGGAGCATCTTGATCTGACTTCGGACATAGCGGTTTATGAGACAAACAAAATGATTTTATATCGGGAACTGATCGATCTTGGCTTTACCTGTGTGGAACCCGGCGGAACTTTCTACATTTTCCCGAAGGCGCCGGAGGAAGACGCGGTCTCATTTTGCAGAAAAGGCAGAGATTATGATCTGATTATGGTACCGGGGGACGGATTTGGCTGTCCCGGGTATTTCCGGATGGCGTATTGCATCGATACGGAAAAGGTGGAGCGCTCTCTGCCTGTGCTGCGCAGATTTATGGCGGAATGTTATCCTGACCGGTAAAGTGAGAAAGAAGGGGCTTATGTATCAGGCAGGTCTGGTTTTGGAAGGCGGCGGCATGAAGGGAATGTATACATGCGGCGTGCTGGAGTTTTTTATGGAAAAAGGGCTGTGGTTTTCGTCCTGCTACGGCGTATCGGCGGGCGCCTGTCATATGTGCAGCTATCTGTCCGGGCAGAAAAAACGCGCTTTTCATGTGGCGGTGGATTATTTAGAGTGCAGGGATTATTGCAGTGCAAGAAGCCTTTTGCTGACCGGCAATCTGTTTCATGAGGACTTTTGTTATGACCTGATTCCCAATTGGCTCAATCCCTATGATTATGAAGCGTTCGGCCGGTATGAGGGAAAAGCGTGGGCTGTTGTCACCAATATTGTCACCGGCAGAGCGGAATATCTGCTCTTGCAGGATATGAGACGAGACATTAAGGCGGTTCAGGCTTCCAGTTCTCTTCCGCTTGTGTCCAGAAACGTAAAGATCGGAAATAAGCTGTATCTGGACGGTTCTCTTGCGGATTCCATACCGATCCGGCGGTCCATTCTGGACGGCAACCGGAAAAACGTGGTTATACTGACAAAAGAGGTGGGGTACCGGAAGGAAAAATCAGCCGCGCTCGGACTGATCCGGGCGGCTTATCTGCGCTACCCGAAGGTATATGAACGGATGAAAAACAGGCATATTTCCTATAATAAGACATTAGACTATTTAGAAGAGCAGGAGAGAGAAGGCAGGGCCTTTGTAATCAGACCGCAGACGGCCAGCGGCGTAAAGCGGATTGAAAAAGACCGGGAAAAGCTGACAGCGTTATATGAGCAGGGCTACCGGGAGGCAGAGGCAAGTTATGAGGCGCTGCTGGACTATCTGGCGCAGCCGTAAAGGAGGAAGTGCTTGCATGGAATTGTTAAAAGCAGTATTATTTGGTATTGTAGAGGGAATCACAGAGTGGCTCCCGATCAGCAGTACCGGACATATGATACTTTTGGAAGAGTTTGTACAGTTGGATGTGACGCCTGAATTCTGGTCTATGTTTCTGGTGGTAATCCAGCTCGGAGCCATTATGGCGGTTGTGATTCTGTATTGGGACCGGATCTTTCCCTTTCGGTTCGGCGGCGGCAGCCTGATACGCGGAGACGTCTTTTCCATGTGGGGCAAGGTGGCTGTGGGCTGTATTCCGGCCGTGGTGATCGGACTGCCGTTTGATGATCTGTTTGAAGAACTCTTCTATAATTATTGGTCGATTGCCATTGCACTGATTGTATTTGGTATTGCATTTCTCGTGATTGAAAACAGGAAGCGGAAACCGAAAATGCGGAATATCGGCCAGATTACGCTTCCGGTGGCTTTTGTAATCGGCATTTTTCAGTTGATTGCCGGCATTTTTCCGGGGACATCGCGTTCCGGCTCGACGATAGTCGGCGCACTGCTCCTGGGCGTGTCCCGGACGGCGGCGGCGGAATTTACCTTCTTTATGGCGATTCCGGTTATGTTCGGTGCAAGTCTGTTGAAGATTGTAAAGTTTATGCTCGAAGGCGTTACCGTCAGCGGCATGGAGTGGGCAATACTGGGCGTCGGATGTGCCGTGGCGTTTCTGGTGTCGGTTTTTGTCATCCGGTTTCTGATGGGATATATCAAAAAACACAATTTTAAAGTGTTTGCCTGGTACCGGATTGCACTGGGTGTGCTGGTTTTGGCTTATTTTATGCTGGCGGCATAAAAATTTAATTGATTTATAAAAAAAGATGTTGACAGGTTGGGACATACTCTTTATAATAATATCAGTAATCGTTACTGATATTAGCAATAAGAGATTGTAAAATATAATAACAGGAGGAAAAGGTAATGAAATTTGTATGTCAGGTATGTGGTTATGTGCATGAAGGGGATGCGGCTCCGGAGAAATGTCCGGTTTGTAATGCGCCTGCAGGGAAGTTTACAGCACAGGGCAGCGAAATGGAATGGGCAGCAGAACATGTAGTAGGCGTGGCACAGGGTGTCAGCGAAGACATTCTGGCTGATCTGCGTGCAAACTTTAACGGCGAGTGCTCGGAAGTTGGTATGTATCTTGCAATGGCAAGAGTTGCACACAGAGAAGGCTATCCTGAAATCGGTCTGTACTGGGAAAAGGCCGCATGGGAGGAGGCAGAGCACGCTGCAAAATTTGCGGAACTGCTGGGTGAAGTTGTTACAGATTCCACAAAGAAGAATCTGGAAATGCGTGTAGAGGCGGAAAACGGTGCTACGGCCGGCAAATTTGATCTGGCCAAGAGAGCAAAGGCTGCAAATCTTGACGCGATTCATGATACCGTTCATGAGATGGCAAGAGACGAGGCTCGTCATGGCAAGGCGTTCAAAGGTCTTCTGGAGAGATATTTCGGCTAAGAGAAAGAATCGGGTGTATGGGTGAAAACGCATACACCCTTTGTTTTTCAGGAGGAGGGGAGATTTTATGTTACATGATATGCGGATGCAATCCATAAAAAACGTAGTGCCGTTTTCTCTGTTGATGATTGCGATGGGGGTAATCGGTTTCATGGTCTGCAAGATGGACGATGATATTGTCGGGCAGTATGTGATGTGGGGGATTTTTGGCCTTTTCGGCGCGATGGGCGTATTTTTTGTGATCAGGGCGATAACGGGCGGCTATCAGCAAAAGATGATCAAAAAGCTGAAGGCCGAGGGAAGCATGGCGCTGCAGGCGGCAGAGGAAGACTATCGGACGGCAAGGGAAGTGTGCGCCGGCGTCAAAGCGGGGCGTACCTGGCTGTTTTGTACGAGAAGCCCGTTCTCACAGATTTTCCGGCTGGACCAGATTGCATGGGCTTATGCACATATGACCGTAAAGCGGCGCAACGGTTTGGCGACAAACAGAACGTACTGTGTAAAAGTCCATATGCCGGACGGCACAGAGGAAGAAATTGCATGTAAGGACGAGGATATGTGTCAGTTGATTTTGAACTGTCTGGACAAGCCGGAACGGACAGGGAAAAGCGGAAACCGTGATTTTTGAAGTGAGAAAATCACGGTTTCCTGCTTTTTTTACATAAGTTTTACATAACTCCCGATTATATTTTACACAATATAGCTATAATCATATTTGACAGGAAGACAAAATATATTGGTAGAACAGGGGAGGACAGGACCGGAAGGGCCGATTGCAGGCGGACCGATGACCGGCATTTTCTCCCGGGGAGAGAAAAATGACGCTGGACGATTTGGGAATGCTGTTTCAGTTTATCGGCGGGCTCGGGCTGTTTTTATACGGTATGCATATTATGGCGGACGGCCTGCAGAAATCTGCCGGAGACAGGGTAAAATCCCTGATGGGATTTCTGACGAGAAACCGGTTGGTGGCAGTGGCTGTCGGAGCGGGCATCACCGCTCTGATTCAGAGCAGTTCCGCGACGACCGTTATGGTGGTAGGCTTTGTCAACGCGGGGATGCTCTCGCTGACACAGGCTGTCGGCGTTATCATGGGCGCCAATATCGGGACAACCATTACCGCCTGGATTGTTTCCCTGAGCGAATGGGGCAGTCTGCTGAAACCGGAATTTTTTGCGCCGCTTGTGGTGGGAGCGGGCGCTTTCCTGCTGCTGTTTGCCGGAAATGAGAGAAGGAAAAAGGCGGGGGAGATTATGACGGGTTTTGGCATCCTTTTTATCGGACTGAGTTTTATGTCCGATGCCATAACGCCGTACAGAGATGCCCCGATCTTTTCGGATGCTTTCCGCGTACTGGGGGGAAATCCGCTGCTGGCGGTTTTGACCGGCGCTGTCGTGACGGCGATTATTCAGAGTTCGTCGGCATCGGTGGGTATTTTGCAGACGCTGGCGATGAACGGCGTGGTAAACTGGCAGTCGGCGGTTTTTATTATGCTCGGACAGAATATCGGGACGTGCGTGACGGCCATTTTATCCGGTGCAGGCGCGGGGAAGAATGCAAAACGCGCTTCTGTGATTCATCTTCTTTTTAATGTAATCGGCAGTCTTTGGTTCGGCGTTGTCATGTTTGCTTTTTTCCGGATTCGGGCGGATATGGCGGTGCGGGCGATCGGGAGTGTGGAGATTTCACTCTTCCATACATTTTTTAACATTGTCAATACGCTGGTCATGTTTCCTTTTGCAAACGGGCTTGTGCGGATTGCCGAGATCATGATCGCGGACGACGGCCGGGGCGAAACGGATGAAAACGGCATTGTGGGTCAGATGGGGCGGAAACTTGACCGGCGAATTTTAAACAATCCCACGCTGGCGATTGAGACTGCGGTCGCAGAGGCGGTCGGTATCGGTATTCTGGCGCGGGACAATATGAAAACGGCGATGGGGGCGCTGCTGGAAAATGACAAGGAGCAAATCCGGCAGGTATTGCAGATGGAGGAAAATATCAACCGGCTGGTGACGATGCTGACTTCGTTTCTCGTGGAGGTGGATAATCTGTCTCTGACGGAGGCGCAGCACCGGATGATAAAAAATCTGTTTTATACGATCAGCGATATGGAGCGGATCGGGGATCACAGTGAAAACATTGCGGAGCTGGCGGAAGCAAAGCGGAAGGACAAAATCCGGTTTTCCGACAGGGGGCAGAAGGACATGGAAAAAATGTATGATATAACACTGCATACGCTGGAAGCCGCGCTTGAGGCAAGAGAGCTGGGCAGCGCGGAAGCGGTCAGACGGACGGAAAACACGGAGAAAATGGTCGATAAACTGGAACGGGAACTGCGGGATAAGCATATCCAGCGCCTTTCCAAAGGAAAATGCAGTCCCGAGAGCGGCATTATTTTTCTCGATGTGCTGAGCAATCTGGAGCGCATTGCAGACCACGCGGACAATATCGCGGGCTATGTTGCCGCGGAGCGGCGGGGCTGAATGGACGGCATTGTGAACGTTTCATGAACTGAGATGGACAGAAACGGAAAAGCACTGTAGTGCACTATGCTTCCGACAGAAGCGTACATCCCGTCGGTGCGCCTTGCGGAGGGTATTAGCGGTTCTTGGCGGTGCGCCACAGCCTGCAATTTCCGGACACGGATGTCCGGAAAAGGCCGACTTGCGCCCGGACGGCGCATAGAGGTCGATTGCACACCGGCCTGCATCTGCTGTCGCAACGCTTAGAACCGCTTATGCCCGCAGACCGGTGTATCGACGGGATGTACGCCTCTGTCGGAACGCCACGATCCTGTCACGGCTTTTCCGTTTCTGTTCTGGTCGTGCCGTGATGCCGCCCCTTTCTTGACAATCCCGGTGTACTTTGCTATACTGCTCTAAGCATCTGGGTATTACATAATAGGAGCTGTAAATCAACAGAGGGAACAAATCCCGGAGGAGATAGTTATGAAAGAGACAAAGAAAACAACGAAAACGTCCGCAAAAGCGAAAAGCGAGCCTGTCAGGGAAACGGTGAAAGCGGAGGCGACAAAAGTGGAAAACGCTGTTAAGAGTGCAGCCGAAAAGGCAAAGCCGGCAGTGAAAGCGGCAGCGGAAAAAGCAAAACCGGTCGTTAAGGCGGCAAAAGAGAAGGTGGAAAAGGCGGTTTCGACCAAGAAAAACACAGCGGAGAAGATTACAGTACAGTTCAGCGGTAAGTCGTATTCCACCGATGATCTTGTGAAAATTGCCAAAGATGTGTGGAAATACGATTTGGAAAGAGATGAAAACGATTTTAAATCCGTAGAATTGTTTGTGAAGCCGGAAGAAAGCATGGTTTATTATGTGATTAACGAAGATGTGCTTGGAAGCTTTGCCATCTGATATACAGACAGAGATAAAAAAGACGCTGTACGATACCGGAGAGCCGGTTTCGCACAACGTTTTTTTCATTTTGCAGGAAAATTCATTGTCAGCTCAAATCGAGCTTTTCCGCCGTATATTCTTCATGGTAAGAATCTGTCACCAGATCTTTGATATGTGAAGTGCGATAGGAGGCGGCGATAATCTTGCCGGAATCCAGAGCGAGATCGTATGTTCCGTCAGCCCTTTGCACGAGATTACGGAACTGTACCACAACCTTTGCATCACAGCCCACGCCGTCCGCCTGCGACAGTCTGACGGTATAGACCAGTTTGACGTCGTTGTTGTGCGACTGGGTTTCAAAGTATTCCGGTTTGAGCACGTTCAGATAAGCCGAGAGGAGGCGCGGGTTACTCCATACAAAGGTATTTTTTCCGTTGACCCAGATCGGCATCAGGTTTGCCTCGCTGAAAATGCGGAGCCCATACTCGTTGGCGTCTCCAAACAGGGAGGAAGCCGTTTCGTTTAAGGTATGGATCATATCCGTGGTAAGCTCGGATGCGTCGCGCAGATAGCGGTCGGTATTCTCCACGGTAAATGCCCGGCAGCATTCTTCCTCTGAAAGTGAGACGGCATATTCATGCGCGATGGCATCTTCCTCGGAATAAGCAGCCCTGATCTGAACGGTATCCCCGGTATCGTAAAATGTTTTTGGCTCTGTTATTTCATAGCTGACAGTCTGTAAAAACGGGTCGGTACTTTCATTGGTAACAGTCAGGGAGAGCTCCGGCGCCACGCCTTCATAATGAATATGGACGCCGCTGAAAATATCGTCGGCCGTCAGTTCTTTTCCTTCCGGGAGTCCGTTGACCTCGATCTGAAAGCTGTCTTCCTGAATGCGAAGCTTTTGCTGCTTTGCCTGTTCCTCGTCGTAAATGATACGGACATCGAGATGATCGCCGTTTCTCAGGCTGCCGTTTTCGGAGAGCAGATTAATCTGCGCATCTTCCCAGAACGTCTCATATTCTTCGGTTTCCCGGATGGAGAGAGAAGCGGTTCCTTTTGTGTCGTAGCCGGAATAGGTGACTGCCACATATTCCTCCGGGTTCAGTTTGTCAAAACTGAAATACCAGGCTCCCAAACCGAGAACGGCGAGCAGGAAGACGGCGGCTGTCGGCAAAAAGAATTTCAGGAACCCGTTTTGTCTGCCGCGTCTTTGCCGTTTGCGTGCCCTGCGGGCGGCGTTATAGGCTTTGCGGGTGCCGGCAGAGACTTTGCGCGGCGCGGTACGGGTGCGTCTGCGTTTGGCGGCGCTTGTTTTGTGTGCCGTTTCGGGAAACGGTTTTCGGCCGGATTTATTTGTGCCGCGGCCGGGTTTCCGTCTGCCGGCCTGATTTGTTATGGACTTATGCGCCGGCTTGACTTTATCTTTTTTTCTGCTGTTTTGTGTGCAGACTTTTGGCGTTTTGCGCTTTGTACTTGCTTTCATAGTAATACAATCCTTCTATATATAGTAACCTGCGGGAAACCGTGCAAAAATAAGTATATGGTTTCTGACATTATTTTGCAATTACTTTTTAATTTTTTCTTAAAAAATTTATTTAGAATATTTTTATAAATTATTTTTGGAAAAAGAATTGACAATAAATAGGGTAAGTGCTATTTTAGGTACAGAAGATGTTAGCACTCATAACGGACGAGTGCTAATAGCGAAAGGGAGTGATGGGGTTGCAGCTGGATGAGAGAAAATTGAAAATATTGCAGGCCATCATTCATAATTATCTGGAAACGGGCGAACCGGTAGGCAGCCGGACGATTTCCAAATATACCGATCTTCATTTGAGTTCCGCCACGATTCGCAATGAGATGGCGGATTTGGAGGAACTGGGTTATATCCTGCAGCCGCATACATCCGCAGGCAGGATTCCCTCCGATAAGGGATACCGTCTGTATGTGGATAATATGATGCGGGAGAAGGAAAAAGAGGTAGACGAGATCAAGGAGATGCTGCTGGAGCGGGAAGACAGGATGGAGCAGCTTTTGAAACAGGTGGCAAAACTGCTGGCTGTCAGCACCAATTATGCGACCATGATTTCCGCACCGCAGACCAGGAAGAACAAACTGAAGTTTATCCAGCTTTCCAAGATGGACGCCCATCAGCTTCTGGCGGTCATTGTAATTGAAGGCAATGTGATCAAAAACAATATGCTGCGAATGGAAGAAGAACTGGATGACGAAACGATTTTAAAGTTGAATATCCTTCTGAATACGCATTTAAACGGATTGTCAGCGGAAGAAATCAATCTGAACATGATCTCCGCGATGAAACGGCAGGCCGGGATACACAGCGATATTGTGAGTGAAGTGATCGACGCGGTGGCGGATGCGATCAGAGCGGATGAGGATTTGGAGATTTATACGAGCGGCACGAATAATATTTTCCGCTATCCGGAACTGGCAGATAACCGGAAGGCAAGCGAACTGATCAATACGTTTGAAGAAAAACAGATGTTGACGGAACTTGTGAGAGACACCCTTGCGGATGAAAGCAATACGGGGATACAGGTTTATATCGGGGAAGAAACGCCGATCAGGACGATGAAGGACTGCAGTATTGTCACCGCTACGTATGAATTGGAAGAAGGAATGCGGGGAACGATTGGTATTATAGGGCCGACCCGTATGGATTACGACAAAGTGGTGGATACGCTGAAAACGCTGATGCATCAGCTTGATATTTTATATAAGAAGCAGTGATCAGAAAAGGAAGCAGGAGGGAAGCAGGGACGTGGCAGAAGAAAAGAGACAGGAACTTGAGCAGGAGCTGAGGCAGGAATCCGGGAGTACACCGGAGGCAGAGGGCGCCCAAACCGCAGAAACCATAGCAGAGCAGGCGGATTCGGGAGAGGCGGAAAATGCTGCGGGAGACACGGAGCCGGCAAAGGACGATGCCAGGGCCGCCAGAAAAAAGGCCAAAGCCGAGAAGGCGGAAAAGAAAGATAAATATAAGCAGAAGATCGAAGAACTGGAAGACCGGGTAAAACGGCAGATGGCGGAATTTGAAAACTTTCGCAAACGGACGGACCGGGAAAAAACACAGATGTTTGAGACCGGAGCCAGAAGTGTGATTGAAAAAATCCTTCCTGTTGTGGATAATTTTGAACGGGGGCTGCTGGCAGCCGGACCGGAAGGCGAAAGCGATGCCTTTATGGAAGGTATGCATATGGTATACAAACAGTTGATGACCGAATTGGAAAATATCGGGGTAAAACCGATTGAAGCGATTGGCACGGAATTTAATCCTGATTTCCACAATGCGGTGATGCAGGTGGAGAGTGAGGAATACGAATCCGGGATTGTGGCACAGGAATTGCAGAAAGGCTATCTGTATCATGACACTGTTGTAAGACACAGTATGGTAGCCGTTGTGCAGTAACCAATGGGTATACAGATATTTTAATTATATAGGAGGGCTTGATTATGAGCAAAATTATAGGGATTGACCTTGGAACAACGAATAGCTGCGTGGCAGTTATGGAAGGCGGGAAACCGACCGTTATCGCAAATACAGAGGGCGCGAGAACAACACCGTCCGTAGTGGCATTTACGAAAACAGGCGAAAGACTGGTGGGCGAACCGGCGAAACGGCAGGCTGTCACCAATGCGGAGAAGACGATTTCTTCTATTAAAAGAGACATGGGCAGCGATCATGGCAGAACGATTGATGATAAGAAATATTCGCCGCAGCAGATTTCGGCCATGATTTTGCAGAAACTGAAGGCGGATGCGGAAAGCTATCTGGGCGAGAAG
>CATLGN010000025.1 GCA_949935685.1 uncultured Lachnospiraceae bacterium
CCGCTCCCCGTTTTTCCCGATAATAAAACCCCGATCGTTCCGGTGCGCTTACTTTTTAAAACAGACGCCATATAATTGGGAACATAATGCATCTCCCGGGCAACCCGCCGGATTTCCTCTTTTTTCTCTGCACTGATGTCGCTTCTGTCGTTCATCGCCTTACTGACTGTGGAAACAGATACGTTACAGATTCCGGCAATCTCCTTCAGAGAAATACTCTCTCTCATACCATTCCTCCCACCCGTTCCGTCGCATAATTCTCCTGATGTAAGGAAAACCCCGATGATCATTCACCGGGGTCATAACTGGGCTACAAGGATTCGAACCTTGAAATGACGGAGTCAGAGTCCGTTGCCTTACCGTTTGGCGATAGCCCATTATCTGTATGAATGACCTGCCGCTGCAGGCCACTCATACATAATATATGATTTTCCGTTATTTTGCAATACCTTTTTTCAAAATTTTTGAAAGAATTCACGCAAAGCGGCATGGCCGTGGCATACTATACTTCAAACATCAGGTCCCCATAGGAAGGCAGCGGCCAAACATCTTTATCCACGATCATCTCCAGCGCATCAATGGGAGCGCGCAGTGCTTCCATCGCCGTCTTAACGACATCTTTATAATAAAACGCCTGTTCCCTCCCCTCCGGCATGGACGCCGCTTTTTCATCCGCTGTTTTCAGCGCCTCCAACGCTTTTTTTGCCTCTTCCAAAAGCCCGGAAGCCTCCTGCAAAAGCCCTGCCTGTACGACGGGTTCCGCTCCCGCCGCTTTCACGGCGATAACCGTGTCCGCCAGTGTCCGCGTGTAACGGATTACGGCGGGCAGAATCTGTTTGGAGGCCATATCAATCATTGTCAATGCTTCAATATTAATGGTTTTGGAATAGGTCTCATACAAAACTTCTTCGCGGGACTCCAGTTCTGCGCGGGTAAAAATGCCAAACTTTTCGAACAGTCTGACGGCTTTATCGGTTGTCAGTGTCTCTACGGCTTCCACCATGGATCTGATGTTGGGCAGACCGCGTTTTGCCGCCTCTGCAACCCACTCGTCGGAATATCCGTTTCCGTTAAAAATAATTCTCTGATGTTTCGTCATATACTCTTTGATCAGGTCATGAACCGCCTGTTCAAAATCTTCCGCCTGCTCCAGCGCATCCGCCGCCTCGCAGAATGCTTCCGCCACAATGGCGTTCAGCGTCGTATTGGGGCTGGCAATGGAATCTGCGGAGCCTACCATACGAAACTCAAATTTATTGCCTGTAAAGGCAAACGGCGATGTCCGGTTCCGGTCTGTCGCGTCTTTTTCCAGATCGGGCAGCGTGGACACACCGGTTTCCAGTATCCCGCCTTCCTTACAGGAAACGGCCATCCCCGTTTCCACAAGCTGTTTTACCACGTCCTCCAACTGCTCTCCCAAAAATACGGAAATGATAGCCGGCGGCGCTTCATTTGCTCCAAGTCTGTGATCGTTTCCCACATCGGATGCGCTCTGCCGCAGCAGATCCGCATGCGTATCCACCGCTTTCAGGATACACGCCAGCACAAGCAGGAATTGAATGTTCTCGTTCGGCGTCTCTCCCGGGTCCAGTAAGTTCACGCCGTTATCCGTTCCCAGCGACCAGTTATTATGTTTACCCGAACCGTTCACGCCCGCGAACGGCTTCTCGTGCAGCAGACAGCGCAGGTCATGGCGGATCGCCACACGTTTCATGGCCTCCATAACAATCTGGTTGTGATCTACTGCTATATTTGCCGTCTCATAAATCGGAGCCAGCTCATGCTGCGCCGGCGCCACTTCATTGTGCTGTGTCTTCGCCGTTACGCCCAGTTTCCACAACTCCTCGTTCAGATCCTTCATATAAGAGCCGACACGCTCACGGATAACGCCGAAATAGTGATCCTCCATCTCCTGTCCCTTGGGCGCCGGCGCGCCAAACAATGTCCGTCCTGCAAAGATCAGATCTTTACGCTGCAGATACTTTTCTTTGTCCACAAGGAAATATTCCTGTTCCGGCCCTACCGAAGCAACGACTTTGGTCGCGCCCGTATTGCCAAACAGCCTGACGATGCGAAGCGCCTGCTCGCTGACCGCTTCCATGGAACGCAGAAGCGGTGTCTTTTTGTCCAGCGCTTCCCCCGTATACGAACAGAACGCGGTCGGAATGCAAAGCGTCACCCCCGTTCCCGATTCCTTTAAAAATGCGGGAGAGGTCATATCCCACGCCGTATATCCCCTCGCCTCAAAGGTCGCCCGCAGGCCGCCTGACGGAAAGGACGATGCGTCCGGCTCCCCTTTGATCAGCTCCTTACCGGAAAACTCCATCAGCATCCTGCCGTCCTCGTCAGGATGCGCCACAAAAGAATCGTGCTTTTCCGCCGTGATGCCGGTCAGCGGCTGGAACCAGTGCGTAAAATGCGTCGCTCCCTTTTCCACCGCCCAGTCTTTCATGGCCTTTGCCACCACGTCCGCATCCTGCAGCGAGAGCTCTCCGCCGTGATCCATAACCTTTCTGACTGCCTTGTATACGCTCTTTGGCAGCCGCTCCTTCATTTTTCCCGGTGTAAATACATTTTCACCGAAAATCTGTTCCACATTCACCACATTGCTCATAACATTTCCTCCTCTTAACACAGGCCGGCCGCGGCTTCTTCTCGCCGCCCACGGCGCATTCCGCTTATGAAAAATTCCCCATAACCGAAAAACAGCGCCCCAACCCCTGTTGGAACGCCTTCGTTCTGCTTTTACTGTCCTGCGACATCTTCATAACTTCTTTTATTAAGATACGCTATTCCATTGCGAATTGCAAGCATTATTTTTTATTTTTAGGAAATAAAATACCAAAATCCCGATTAGCATATCCTATTTATAATCCGTTATATAATGCTCTCATTATAAAATTGCCCGCACCCTGCATTTACATCTGTCCCATCGCTCTTAAAAATTTCGGTTTCAACAATTATGCTTTTAGCATATTCAGAAAATCGCTCAAAAGATTTGCTTGGGACTAAATTACATCCTTTTATTTCACACATTGTACTTATTTTTAATATGGCGTTTTTTGTCATACACATTATTTTATACAGATCTTCAACCTTTTCTCTACCGTCATTCAAACCATCAAAAAGAATATAGTTGACTTTATAAGTATCGTTCAGCAAAACGGAAAGTCGGTTCAAATAAGCAATGGCTTCCGAAATTTTCATTAATTGAGGAGAAAGGTATCTGCATCGTTCTGTGTCCTGTGTAAAATGTAAGGAATATTGAAAATGTAAAAAATTATAATATCGTTTCCAGTCAATATTTTCAAAACAATATTTGCCACTGTCAGGACAAGTAGTTGATATATTTACTTTACGCAAGTTAGAAAATGCAGCACGAATCTCATCTATGGAATCAAATACACTGTTATAATTGCTTAACGGCTCTCCTGACCCCATATAAGTAACCTGAAACTCATCCGTTAATAACTGCTTATTGTCCTCTATCACCAACTCTATCTGCTCCCGTATCTCAGAAGAAGATAAATTTCGAGTGTATTTACTGTTTTTCGCTGCACAAAACTCACATTTCTGTGAGCATCCGATCTGAGAAGATACGCAGATGATATATCCATATCGCGCCAAGTGAAGCAGGCATGTTTCAACATGCGCATCTGATGAACCCACAATTTTAAAATAATACTTTTTGGTATGATCACTGCTGGTAACAACTTCAATAATTTTCATAATCGCTCCTATCAGGCCCTGTTTATTGCCGGTAACGATAAATCGAAAACATAGTCCCTTTCTAAAAAAGATGTTATAATCAGATTAATTTCATCACATGTAAGATGTGAAATAAGATATGCCTTTTTCCAGTTATTCCATTCATTTTCATCTCCAATTCCCTTTTCATCCCGAAAAGTCTTAAAAATCGGCGATGCCAACATGGCATCAAATTCCATGTAAGCTCTGTTTTTTTCCGTAAAAGGAGAATCCTTCTGCAAAATTGACCATATTTGTTCCATCTTTGATTTCGATGTTATATTGGAAATGGTTATTAAATCATGATGATAGAACTCTTTTTTGAAATCCCAACAATTATCAATCGCTTCTTTGACAATTGGTTCTATTTCAAGTACCGGTATGTCAGCATGCAATATATTTGAAAAAACAACCTTGTTTTTTCCGGTTCCCAGCAATTCATTATTATATGAAACGAATCGTTCAATAAGCGTAGCTGTTCGTATGCTTGTCGTTTCACCGACAATCCCCGATATGGGATAATTTACATTATTATCCTTGGATTCCAAATGTGCAAGGCTTCTCCCATAACGTTCCTTCGTCTCTCTGTCAAAAATCCCCGCCGCTTCAAAGTCGCTAATATCCTGTATTAAATATGCAATGTTATCGGCATAGTTTACGACCTGTCCTTCCAGCGTCAAAGCGATCTGGGAAGTCCCATGCTTCATTACTCCATCAATTATCTCAGTGGAAATGCAAATATAATATATACTGCCTTTATATTTGTAGACTTCTAAAAAATAAGGAAATTTGTCAATGGAAATTGTATGTACCTTCGATGGATCCCGTTTAATGGCTGACATGGCGTTTGTTCTATATATATCCGGTATTCGTCTGGAAGCACATATTTTCATCATAAGTGAGCTGGCTTCTTCATGCTTAAATAACTGATTTGTATTATTTTGCAGGAAATCATCCGCTGTTTTTCCATAAGCGACATTGCCAAAATCATGAGCCAAAGCGATTGCTTCTGTCAGCTCGGAATTTAGCCCTAATTTTTCACTGATTTCTTTTGCAATGCGAACTACCTCAAAAGTATGTATCAAACGCGAGCGTGAAACCGGATCATGGATAGAAAGCAACTGCGATTTTCTCTGCATTTTTCTGAACATATCGGAATATATAATAATATCAATGTCATGTTGGTACCAGCGTCTGCTGCTTTTTTGTGTTTGAAAATCAGGAAAATATAACTCTTTCCCTCGCTCCATAATCCGTTCTTGATATACCATATTTTTTCCCTTCTGTTTACCGTTTCACCCGCAACAGGTCATAAACCGCCGCCTCCTGCGTCAAATCCAGATACAATTCCTGCTTCGGATGCGGCGCGGCGTCCACTTCCGTCCCGTCCGCATCGTAAAGATGGCGGACCGTCACCGGCACATTGCGTCCGTCCGGCTTCATCAGTTCTATCGTATCGCCTGCACAGAATTTATTGCGCTGGCGAATCTTTGCAAACCCTCTCGCATCCACCGCCTCTACGATACCCAGATAGACATATTCATTGATATATGTGCTGGCGTCATAAATCTGTGTCTCCGCGTCCGGTTTCCCAAAATAAAATCCCGTTGTAAACTTTCGGTGCGTACATTTGGCGATCTCTTCCCGATACCATTCCATATGGCTACGATAGATTTCCTCTGAGGCCAGATAATCATCAATCGCCTTTCGATACGTGCGCGCGGCCGCGGCCACATACAGCGCCGTCTTCATCCGCCCTTCCACCTTCAGGCTGTCGATACCGGCTTTTATGAGTTCCGGGATGTGCGCAATCATACAGAGATCTTTGGAATTAAAGAGATAGCTGCCGCGTTCATTTTCATACACCGGAAAATATTCACCCGGTCTTGTCTCCTCCATGACCGCATATTTCCAGCGGCAGGGATGGGTGCAGGCTCCCTGATTGGCGTCACGCCCGGTCAGATAATTGCTCAGAAGGCAGCGCCCGGAATAAGAGATGCACATAGCGCCATGTACAAAACTCTCGATCTCCATGCCGTCCGGGATATGCGCCCGGATCTCCGCAATCTCCACAAGCGAAAGCTCTCTGGCGGATACCACCCGCTTTGCACCCTGCTCATACCAGAACCGGTACGTCTGATAATTCGTATTATTAGCCTGTGTGGAAATATGAATATCGATCTCAGGGCAAATCTCCCGCGCAAGCAGAAACAACCCCGGATCCGAAATAATCAGCGCATCCGGTCCGATCTCTTTCAATTCCCGGAAATAAGCTTCCGCTTCTTCCAGATCGCCGTTATGCGCCAGAATATTCGCCGTCACATATACTTTTACATGATGCTTATGCGCAAATGCAATGCCCGCCGCCATTTCTGCGCATGAGAAATTCGCGGCCTTTGCCCGCAGGCTGAAAGCCTCGCCGCCTATGTATACCGCATCCGCGCCGTAAACGACCGCTGTCTGCAACGCTTCCATATTGCCCGCCGGTATCAGAAGTTCCGGTTTCCGCTCCATGTATCCCTCTCAGGGCGCATCCGCCGCGCCTCTATATTTTTACACTGACCGCCGTTCCGTCTCCCGTCGTCAGTATGACCGTTTCCAGTTCCCGATTGTGTTTCAGCTCATACAGATATGCCCGCATTCTCGCATGAATCGTCCGATCCCGCCTCGTCACCGCAAAACGGGACTCCAGTATATCGCCACCCTGCAATACATTATCCGACACAAGAATGCCGCCCGTATCCAGCAGACGCAGCACATCCGGCAAAAAATGAATATACTGCCCTTTCGCCCCATCCATAAAGATAAAGTCATAGCGCCCGGTCAGCTCCGGTAAAATCTCTCCCGCATCCCCTTCCAGAAGCGTAATCCAGCCGTCCCGTCCTGCGCTGCGAAAATTCTCCCGGGCTGCCAGAATCCGCTTTTCATACTTTTCAATCGTGGTAATCCTGCATTCTGTCGGCGCATATTCACTCATAAAAAGAGCGGAAAAACCGACCGCCGTTCCGATCTCCAGTATCCGCTGCGGTTTTTTCAACGCCAGCAGCATGCGCAGCAGACTTCGGGTCTGTCGTCTCACAATGGGAATGCCGTCCGCCGCCGCCCGCCGCTCCAGCCCGGCCAGCCAGTCGGGAAGTTCCGCTTCCAGAGAATCAATATACACATCAAAACGTACGTCCCGATCCATCTCATTCCTCCGCTTCGGCTTCTTCACCGGCGGCAATCATAATATCCAGCATTTCTCCGACCGTCATGGCTGTATTGAGCTCATATGTGCCGGCGGCAATCCCGTCTTCCAGCCCCGAAAGCTTCTCCTGAATGACAAACAGATTGGCATCCCGTATCAGACCCTTTTCCTCCAGCGTACGGCCAATATCCTCAGCCTCGTCGCCGTCCGCCACCTGTATACTGATGTCACGTCCCGGCTCCGCATCCACCGGTTCCTCCCCGAATATGCGGTATCCGTAATCATATGCCATAATGGAATACCGGTAAATAAACATCACGACAATCGCCGCTACCACAACCTTGATTACCGTCTCCACAACGGCGCCTACAATCTGTCCGCCTCTCACGTTATCCTCCTTCTGTTCTGCAACCCGCGCTTACAGATCCAGATAAATATCCAAATCAATAGCCTCCGCTATCTGTGTATAGACATCCCGCACCATCCGGCAGACTGCCAGCTCTGCCTGCAGATACTCTTCCACGACCGGATTGGCGCGAAAACTTTCAAATTCTTTCGCAAATTCGTCAACCTTGTCAAACAGCTCTTCCTCCGAAGTCTGCATTTCATAGTTCCGCCTGCGATATACATTAATCTCATCCATCAGTCCGGGACATTCCCGTACCTTATCCCGTTTTTCTCCGTACTGCTGATATTCGCGGGTCTGTTTGAGCCGTTCCGTAAATTCCCGTATAATTGCGTCTGTCTCTTTCATCCTGTCTGTTACTTCCTTGCTATGTTTCTCTGTCGTCTGTCCTGTAGCTACTGTTTCTTACACATCCATGATAATAGGCAGTATCATCGGTCTGCGCTTTGTCTTCTTCCACACAAAGTCACCCAGAGAATCCTTAATCACAGACTTGATCTTGCCCCAGTCGCTGATCCCTCTGTCAAGACAATTCAAAATGCCTTCTTCAATCAGGCTTCGCGCCTCATCCATCAATTCATCGGATTCCCGCACATAGACAAATCCTCTGGATACAATGTCCGGGCCGGATACGAGCTGTCCGACAGCGCCGTCCAGCGCCAACACCACGATCAGGATACCGTCCTCCGCCAGATGCTGCCTGTCCCGCAGCACGATATTCCCTACGTCGCCGACGCCGAGACCGTCTACCAGTATCGTTCCCACAGGCACTTTTCCCGTCACCGCCGCTTTTTCCTCCGACAGCTCCAGCACATCTCCCGAGGAAAGGATAAAAATATTTTCTTTTTCAATCCCGAGTTCCTGCGCCAGCCTTGCCTGCGCCTTCAAGTGTTTGTATTCCCCGTGCACCGGCACCGCATACTGCGGCTGTACCAGCGTATAAATCAGCTTGATCTCCTCCTGACAGGCATGTCCCGATACATGGACATCCTGAAAGATCACGTCCGCCCCTTTCATGGACAGCTCATTGATCACCTTTGTCACAGCCTTTTCATTGCCCGGAATCGGGTTGGAAGAAAAGATTACCGTATCGCCCGGTTTGATGGAAATCTTTTTATGCACACCGTCCGCCATCCGGCTTAACGCAGCCATGCTTTCTCCCTGACTGCCCGTTGTCACGATAACGGTTTTTTCATCGGGATAGTTTTTTAACTGCTCAATATCAATCAGCGTGTTTTCCGGTATGCTGATCCGGTTCAGGTTCTGGGCAATCTCAATGATATTGACCATACTCCTGCCTTCCACCACAACCTTGCGCCCGAATTTATAGGCGGAGTTGATAATCTGCTGCACCCTGTCCACATTGGAGGCAAAGGTGGCGATGATAATTCTGGTACTCTTATGTTCTGAAAAAATCGTATCAAAAATCCTGCCGAGCGTGCGCTCCGACTGGGTAAACCCGGGACGTTCCGCATTCGTACTGTCGCACATCAGCGCCAGCACGCCTTTTTTCCCGATCTCCGCAAACCGCTGCAAGTCGATGGCGTCTCCGTATACCGGCGTATAATCCACTTTGAAATCGCCGGTATGGATTACCGTTCCCGCAGGGGAATAAATCGCAAGGGCAGCCGCATCCACAATGCTGTGGTTTGTCTTGACATACTCCACCCGGAACTTGCCCAGATTGATGGACTGTCCAAATTTTACGACTTTGCGCTTGGTGCCTTTTACCAGATTATGCTCCTTCAGCTTATTTTCAATAATGCCCATCGTCAGCTTTGTCGCATAGACAGGCACATTGATCTCTCTGAGCACATAGGGGAGCGCTCCGATATGATCCTCATGCCCGTGGGTAATCATAAACCCCTTTACCTTGTCCTGATTTTCCTTCAGATATGTTATATCCGGAATCACAAGGTCAATCCCAAGCATGTCGTCATCGGGGAACGACAGACCGCAGTCTACCACAACAATACTGTCTTCGTATTCAAAGGCAGTAATGTTCATACCAATCTGTTCCAGTCCCCCCAGAGGGATAACCTTCAGGCTGGAACCGCTATTCACTTTTTTTTTCAACGAATCTACCTCCACATTCTTTCTGACTATGTACGTGCAGAGTCCGCTTCCAACCGGCAACGCGCTGACGCGCGGCCAGAACTAATGTCCGCAAAAAGTCCGTAACCCACTCTTTTCCCCGCTGCGAGCGGATTTGCTTCTTACCGCATCTGATCTGTCCGGTCGGAATCCTCCTCGATTAACTCCACATCTTCCAGTATTTTACCGAAAACCTCCGCCACCGCGGAAAGTTCCGCATCTTCCGTCACTACCGCATATATGCATTCCTTTGCTTCCGGCTCCGACATATCCTTTAATATCAGGGCATCGCCATCGCCTTCTTCCGTATCTGTTACCAATATATATGTTTTACCGGCTATCATGGTCTGCTCCAGCACGTAAAATTCCACCGGCGCTTCCCCTTCCGGACGAAAAACAATTTTTTCCAAAAACGTTCTCCTCTATTCGGAATCCGCCTCATTTTCCCGTCTCGAATAATCAAGATACCCCTGCAGAATCAATACGGCCGCTATTTTGTCCGCATATTCTTTTCGGTTTTCTCTGCGAATTCCTGCCTCTATCATTGCCTTATCTGCCGACACCGTTGTAAGACGCTCGTCCCACATCACAACAGGCAGGCCCGTTCGTCTCTCCAGCGTCTCCTTCAATGCAAGCGATTTCTCCGCCCGCTCTCCCTCCGAGCCGTTCATATGCCTGGGAAGTCCCAGGACGATCTTTTCCACTTCATATGCAACCAGCAGTTCTTCTATCCTTGCCAGTGTCCGGCGCAGTTTATTTTCCCGCTCTCTGCGGATAACTTCAATCCCCTGGGCTGTAATCTGCAGGGCGTCGCTGATTGCAACCCCCATTGTCTTAGCCCCGTAATCCAGTCCCATAATTCTCATTTGTATCTACTTCCAGTGATTTCCTTTGATATATTCCCGCAGCATCTCTTCCACAAGCTCGTCCCGTTCCACTTTCATAATCAGGCTGCGTGCATTTTTATGACTGGTAATGTATGTCGGATCGCCCGACATAATATAACCCACGATCTGATTGACAGGATTATAACCTTTTTCCGTCAACGCCTCATATACGGTTGACAATACAATCTTGACACCGTTTTCCGGCTCTGTCTCTACATTAAAAAATTGTGTGTTTCCCAAATCCTGCATCCTGTCACTTCCTCTTTCATGGTATATTTCAGGTATTCTGTTAGTATACTCTATTTATTTTCAAATTTCAAGGATTCCGGCGCAGTTTCAATCAATAACATATCTTCCTGCAAAAATCCACTCACCGTTCCCCGTACAATGCGGTTTGACAAATCCATCTCGGTCCGCAGCGCCGTCTTCACATACTCTGCGGTATATCCCGTCATATACCGCACGCCGTTCACAATGACAGGCTCTTCGAGCAATATCGTCACATCTTTTCCCGAAAACGTCTCCCGATATGCGCGTGACTGCCGTTTTGCCAGAGCAAGCAATACATGACTGCGCCGGGATTTTTCCGCATCCGTAACCTGATCGGGCATCGCCGCCGCCGTCGTTCCCTGACGCCGGGAATACGGAAACACATGCATCTCATAAAATCCAACCCGCTCCAAAAATGTCTGCGTCTGTGCAAACTCGTCCGCCGTCTCACCCGGGAATCCCACGATCACATCCGTCGTTATGGCCGGATTGTCAAACGCATTCCGCAGAATATTCACCTTTTCATAGTATTCACCCGCCAGATAATGCCTATTCATTCTTTTCAGCGTCGCATCGCAGCCGCTCTGCAGCGACAAATGAAAGTGCGGGCACACTTTGGGGAGCGTCTGCAGCCTGTCCGCAAACGTCTCTGTGATAATCCGCGGCTCCAGCGAACCCAGCCGAATTCTTTTGATCCCTTCGATCTCATGCAGCGTTTCCAGAAGCCGCAGCAGGTATCCCCGTTCATACGCCGCCTGCCGCGCGTCGCCGGCAAAAGCATCCTCCGCCTTCACGAAATCCATTCCGTAAGAACTGATATGGATCCCTGTTATCACAATCTCCTGACATCCCGCACGGGCAAGCGCCGCCGCCTCCCGGCAAATATCTTCCGGCCTGCGGCTTCTGACCCGTCCGCGGGCAAAGGGAATGATACAATAGGAGCAAAAGGCGTTGCAGCCGTCCTGAATCTTGATAAACGCCCGCGTGCGCTCCGCAGCCTCCGTCAACATCATTTCCTCATAGGGGACCGGGCTGCTCAAATCCCGGACAAACGCCTGCGCGCCGGCATTTCCCGCCTCCCGCTCTCTCAGATACGCCTCCAGAAGCGCAGGCAGCTCATTTTTTCTGTTATTGCCGATCGCCAGATCGATACAGGGATCCATCTGCGCGGCATCCCCCGTCTGCACATAACACCCGACGGCCACGACCACGCCCTCTGGATTGCACTTTTTTGCCCGGTGCAGCATCTGTCTGCTTTTGCGGTCGGCAATATTGGTCACGGTGCATGTATTGACAATATAAATATCGGCTGTCTCGTCAAACGTTACAACCTGATAGCCGTTTTCTTCCAGTATCTGCCGCATTACGTCCAGTTCATAGGCGTTTACCTTGCAGCCCAGATTATGCAGTGCCACACGTTTCATAGCGTTCCTTTCCGTTTTTTTATGACCTTTGAATATTGACTTTTGTCCGCTTTGCCATTAGTATAAAAGAAATGAAACAGCAGCGCACAAGGAGGGAGTTCCAATGAAAACCGTACAGATTTCTTTAAATTCCATTGATAAAGTAAAATCTTTCGTAAATGATATTACACGTTTTGATTACGATTTTGATCTCGTATCCGGCAGATATGTCATTGACGCCAAATCCATAATGGGTATCTTCAGTCTGGATCTGTCCAAACCCATCGATCTGAACATCCACGCAGAAGAGGATATTGATGAAG
>CATLGN010000026.1 GCA_949935685.1 uncultured Lachnospiraceae bacterium
GCTCTGTCCCGCGACGGCTTTGGCATAAGGGTCCAACAGAATATGGCTTTTATCAAAAATCAGACCCTTTCCCGGGTCATAGGGACCGTCCACCCGATAGGCGTATTCAAATTCTTCGATATTTAATCCGAATACGATCATGGAGTATACTTTTCCAATACGATAACGTTCCGGAAAGGGAATTGTGGCAAACGGTTCTTCTTCTCCCCGGTTATAGAGAAGCAGTTCGCAGGATGTGGCGTTTTGGGATTGTACCGTAAAATTGACGCAACTATTGGACAGTGCGGTGGCGCCATTTTGGGAATAAAATCCGGGACGAACTTCATAGCCATTGATAATATCAAGTACTTTTAATTCCTGTATCGGCATAATTGGCATTGTTTTTCCCCTTTTACATTGATTACTGTTATCTTTTTCCTATTCTAACATAATCTCCCGTTATTGGGAATTGCTTTTCCATTTTAAGTAGTGTATAATACAAAAATTGAAAAACATATTATAATAAGGAAAGACATGGTATGCGTTTACGAAATATTCCCGGTTCTCAGGAAGTGATAGCGGCCAGCCCTTTTGTCGTAAAAGAGCCGGAGAGCAGGAAAGGCCATTGGAGTGATCTTTTTGGCAATGATCATCCCATTCATATCGAAGTCGGGATGGGAAAAGGAAAGTTTCTGACGACGCTGGCGGCGGCGCATCCTGATGTGAATTACATCGGTATTGAGCGCTATACAAGCGTGCTTTTGCGGGCTGTGCAGAAAAGAAAGGATTATCCGCTTTCGAACCTTTATTTTGTCTGTATGGATGCGGCGGAGCTGGAAGCGGTTTTCGCACCGGGGGAAGTATCCCGGATCTATCTGAATTTTTCCGATCCGTGGCCGAAAGACCGTCATGCCAAACGCCGTCTTCCCTCAGGCGTGTTTCTGGCCCGCTATGACAGGATATTGTGTGCGAACGGCAGGGTGGAGTTTAAGACGGATAATCGGGCGTTGTTTGATTTTGCGGTGGACGAGGCAAAGCAGGCAGGGTGGAAAGCGGAGCAGCTCACCTATGATCTGCACGGGGACGCCGCGCTGATGCGGGACAATGTTATGACGGAATATGAGGAACGGTTTTCGGCTGCCGGCAATCCGATCTGTAAGTATGTTCTGTATCGCCGGGGGAAAATGGAGCCCAGGGAGTATAGTTAAGAAAAATATTCACAGAATAACTGAAAAGCAGGAAAGAAAGGATGGAAGATTATGGAGTACAAATTTACGGACGAAAATTTCGAAAGGGAAGTGCTGCAGTCTGATCTGCCGGTTTTGGTGGATTTTTATGCGGACTGGTGTGTTCCCTGCAAGATGATGGCGCCGATCGTAAAAGAGCTGGCAGAGAAATATGACGGCAAAATCAAAACGGGAAAACTGGACACGCAGGAGAATCCGGCTGTCACGGAAAAATACAGAGTTATGTCGATTCCGACCTTTATGATATTTCGCAAGGGCGAAGCGGTATTTTCGGTGACAGGCGCCGTACCAAGACAGGAGCTGGAAGACGCGCTGGATCATATATAAGGACAGGGGGCTGTCACATGTTTCGATTGACCGGACATGTGCAGCTCCTTTTCACGGAGGTTATATTATGTTTGTAATGTTTTTGGCGCTTTGGATTGTTTTTAATGGCAGTTTTACCTGGGAGATTTTCTGGTTTGGCGTGACGATCGCTGCCTGTATGTATGCCTTTATTTGTAAATTTATGGATTTCAGTTTCCAAAAAGATATGATGTGGACAAAGCGCAGTCTTTTGCTGCTTCGCTATATCGCGATTCTGATTACAGAGATTATCAAGGCTAATATTACGGCGATGAAACTTTTGTTTTCCGAAAGAAATGCAGTGGAACCGATCCTTGTCCGCTTTCGGACCTCGCTGCGGACAAGAGCGGCGCGGGTGTTGCTGGCCAATTCCATTACGCTGACACCGGGAACGATCACCGTATCGCTGGAGGGGGACGAGCTGGTGGTGCATTGTCTGGATAAGACGCTGGCGGAAGGGCTTGCGGACGGTATTTTTGCAAAAGAGCTGGAAAGGTTGGAAAAGGTGAACTGAAATGATGGCGTTAGCGGAAATCAAACATTTTGTATATGAAGCTTCCCTGATTATTCTGGCAGTTATGCTGATGCTTTGTCTTCTGCGGGCAGTGCTTGGTCCCCGCGTGGCGGACCGCATCGTGGCGGTGAATATGATGGGAACGATGGTTATGGTTATGATTGCCATTCTGGCGCTTATGATGGGGGAAAGCTATCTGATCGATGTCTGTCTGATCTATGCGATGGTCAGCTTTCTGGCGGTTATTGTCATTACGAAGGTGTATATGGGTGTTTACCGGGAACGGCGGAGCAGGGAGAAGGAGGAGAGGAATGGCTGAATGGGTTTGTTTTATCGTGGGAACGCTGTTTCTTCTGACGGGACTTGTGATTTTTGCCATTGAATTGTACGGTGCATATCGTTACGATTATGTATTGAACCGGATGCATATGGCGGCGTTTGGCGATACGTTCGGAATTGGCGTTTCGCTTTTGGGACTGATGATTATAAACGGATTTCATTTTTCTACGTTGAAAATGGCGTTGATTATTATTTTTCTCTGGTGCGCCAGCCCGGTGTCTTCTCATCTGATTGCCAGACTGGAAGCCGCCACCAATGAAAATCTGGAAACACATATGGAGGTGGAAAAGAAATGACGGTATTTACATACATGCTGATGGGGTTTCTCGTGTGTTGTGCGGTTTCTGTCAGCCTGTCGAAAAACCTGCTGAATTCGATTCTGATCTATATGTCTTACAGCCTTGTGATGTCGATTATCTGGGTTATACTGGAATCCCCCGATCTGGCGATCACGGAAGCGGCTGTCGGTGCGGGTGTCACCAGTATTCTGTTTTTTGTCACTCTGAAAAAGATTCATGCCATAGATGAAAGAGAGAAGAGAAAGAAACATGAGCAGGAAGAAGACTGAACAGGAATACCGGAAAACGTTTGCCTTTCGTTTTTTCAGATGGCTGAATGCGGAGGAAGACCGGTATTTGGATAAGGTGGAGATGCATCCGCAGGAGCCTTATGTGGAAACAGAGGAAGACATCCGGCGGCGGCAGCGGGAAAAGAACGCCCTGTTAAATAAGCTGTATGGGAGAAAAAAGAGCAAAAGCGTCCGTTATCTGGAACTGTTCTATAAAGGCGCCTGTATCGTATTCTGCGGTATTTTGATATATCTGCTGCTTTTGACCGTATCGTATCTGCCGCCGATCGGCGTTGCGGACAGGCCGGTGAACAATGAAGTTTCCAGACGGTATATCGAAGAAGGGCTGGATGAAACGGGAGCGGTCAATATTGTCAGCGGCATGATACTGGATTACCGGGCGTTTGATACGCTGGGAGAATCGCATGTATTGTTTGTGGCGACGGTAACGGTACTAATTTTGCTGCGGGCGGATCACAAAAAGAAAGAGCGGAGCAGCGCGGGGGAAGAAATGGCGTATTCTCTGGAAGAAGCGGAGATAAACGATAGAAATTATGAACCCAAAAATGATGCGATTCTGCAAATGGCGGCTTGTATTCTCGTGCCGATTATTATTATTTTTGGAATTTACGTGATACTGAACGGGCATCTGGGACCCGGGGGCGGGTTTTCCGGCGGGGCGATCATCGGTGCGGGTCTGATCCTGTATCTGAATGCGTTCGGGTTTCAGAAAACGCAGCGGTTTTTTACGGAAAAGACGTATAAGTGGGTCAGTTTTGGTTCCTTATCCTTTTACTGCATTGCCAAGAGTTATTCATTTTACACGGGGGCGAACCATCTGGAAAACATCATACCAAAGGGAACACCGGGCGCGATTCTGAGCAGCGGTTTGATTCTGCCTCTGAATATTGCTGTGGGTCTGGTTGTTGCCTGTACGATGTATGCCTTTTATGTGATGTTCCGAAAAGGGGGATTTTAAGGTGGGTGTCAATTTACTGGCCAATATGCTGGAAGCGGTTTCGATGGTACTGTTTGGTATCGGATTTGGAAATCTGCTGTTGCAAAAAAATCTGATGAAAAAAATTATCGGTCTGAATATCATGGACTCTGCCGTTTATCTGTTTCTGGCGGAAAAAGGATATATCGAGGGACGAGCGGCGCCGATTGTGACTGACGGTGTACGAAGCATGGAAGCGTATATCAATCCGATTCCCAGTGGGCTGGTGCTGACGGGCATTGTCGTATCGGTATCGGTATCGGCGCTGATGCTCTCGCTTACGATTCGTCTGTACAGACGGTATCATACGCTGGATCTGGATCGGATCTCTATGATCATGAAACGGGAGGAGTGAGCAATGGATTTTATTCGCAATTTTCCTTTTATCTCCATTGTTCTTACGCTGTTTTCGGGAGCAGTCTGTTCGGTGCTGCCGGGACGGGCGGCGCGATGGGTCAACACGGCGGTTATTACGGTTTCCGGGGTATTGTCGGCTCTGGTGCTGCGCTATGTGTTGATCACGGGAGAATGCTTTGTCTATATGATGGGACATTTTCCGGCTCCGTGGGGCAATGAGATCCGGGCGGGTGTACTGGAAGCGGCGATGGCGCTTTTTTTCTGCATCATTATGCTCTTGTCCATGTGGGGCGGGCGTAAGAAACTGGTGGAAGAGGTGGAGGAGAGCCGGCATAATTTATATTATGTTCTGGTTAATCTGCTGCTCTGTTCCCTGCTTGCGCTGGTCTATACAAATGACCTTTTTACCGCCTATGTGTTTGTGGAGATCAATACGATCGCTGCCTGCGGCCTGATTATGGTACGGCAGATCGGACGGACGCTGGCGGCAGCAGCGCGCTATATGATTATGAGCCTCGTCGGTTCGGGGCTTCTGCTGATCGGTCTGTGTATGTTGTATGATCTGACAGGGCATCTGCTGATGTCCAATATTCAGGAGAGCGTCAGGGGGATTCTGGCAGACGGGACATATGCGATTCCGCTTGTGATTACGATTGCGCTGATGGTGGTGGGGCTTGCCATTAAGAGCGCGCTGTTCCCTTTTCATGCCTGGCTGCCGGATGCCTATGGATATTCCACCATATCTTCCGCTGCGATACTATCCAGCCTGGCTTCCAAGGGATATATTTTTCTGTTGATTAAAATTATATACCGTGTAATCGGTTTTGACGTGTTCAATAATACGCACATTATCAATGTGCTCTTTGTCTTCGGCCTGTTGGCAATGATTTTCGGCTCGCTGAGCGCGATCAAGGAGGGCGGTATTCGCAGAATGATTGCCTTTTCTTCCGTAGCGCAGGTCGGTTATATCTATATGGGTATCGGATTGGGGACGGAGGCCGGCATGATCGCGGCTGTGTATCACATTTTCGCGCATGCGGCCGGCAAGGCGCTGCTGTTTATTGCGGTTATAGGATTGACGGATGTATCGGGTTTCAGCAGACGGTTTATCGATCAGACAGGGGCGGGATACCGGAATAAGATTGCGGGCATCGGTTTTACCGTCGGTTCGCTTTCTATGGTGGGCGTGCCAATATTTGCCGGTTTTATCAGCAAGATTTTGTTTGCGCAGGCGGCGATCCGCAATACGGGCAAGCTGCTGCCGACAATGATCGTTCTGGCAGTCAGCACGATATTGAATGCCATTTATTTTATGAAAACGGTAATCCGCATTTATACGCCCAGTCCTGACAGCAAATTTACCGGCATTGCCCTGAAAGAAGAAAAGTTGTATGCACTGGCGATCGTTTTGTTTGTCGCATTGAATATTGCACTGGGAATGTCATCGCAGCCTGTTGTGAACGCCATACAAACGGGCCTTACAATGTTTGGTTAGAGAGGGGAGAGGACAGGATGAGAGAATCAGCGATACTTTTGCTTCCGATATTTCTTCCCATTGTTATGGGACTTGCCGTTTTATGTCTTCCGGTTTTCCGCAGCAGACGGCTTGCGGTGGGATTCACGGCTGTCGGTCTATTTCTGACGGCAGCGTCGGTTTTTGCGATCATCTTCGGGCAGACAGACGCATATACGTTATTTTCATTGACGGAAACGCTTCCTATCTTCTTCCACATCGACGCGGTGGGAAGGCTTTTTGCGGGAATTGTTACGGTTATATGGTGCTGCTGCGGGGTATTTGCTTTTTCCTATATGGAGCATGAACGGGAGGAAAAGCGGTACTACGGATTTTATCTGATCGTTTACGGCGTTTTGACAGCGCTTGATTTTGCGGGCAATCTGATTACGTTTTATATGTTTTATGAAATGATGACATTATTGTCTATGCCGCTTGTCTTACATACCCGTACACGGGAGGCGGTGATGGCCGGTCTGAAATATCTGTTTTATTCTTTTTGCGGCGCGTATATGGTGTTATATGGAATCTATATTGTGCACGGCTATTCGGATACGCTGGCGTTTACGGAAGGCGGAGTGATAAACAGCGCCATGGCACAGGGCAGGGAGCCGTTTCTGCTGTTTGTGGCGTTTTTAATGATTGTGGGATTTGGCGTCAAAGCAGGCATGTTTCCGTTTCACGGCTGGCTGCCTGCCGCCCATCCGGTCGCACCGGCGCCGGCTTCCGCGGCACTGTCTGGCATTATCGTCAAATGCGGCGTGCTGGGAATGATCCGCACCGTGTACTATGTATTTGGCGCAGATTTTATCAGACATACATGGGTGCAGACGGTTTGGATGATTCTGGCATTGTTTACGGTGTTTATGGGATCTATGCTGGCATGCCGGGAGAGGGTTCTGAAAAGACGGCTCGCGTATTCCACAATCAGTCAGGTTTCCTATATTCTGTTCGGACTGGCGGCGCTGACCCCGGTCAGTTTTACGGGAGCGCTGTTGCATGTGGTGTTTCATGCGGTTATGAAGAGCGGTCTGTTCCTCTGTGCCGGCGCGGTAATCAGCAGAACGGGAAAGATGGCGGTGGAGGAACTGAAAGGCATCGGACGGGAAATGCCGGTGACAATATGGTGTTACACGCTCTTTTCGCTGTCCATGGTCGGCATACCGCCGGCATGCGGCTATGTAAGTAAGCTGTATCTGGCGATGGGAGCGATGCAGATGCAGGGCAGTACGAACAGGCTGTCCGCTGTGATTTTCTGGCTCGGTCCGGTTGTGCTGCTTGTCAGCGCACTGTTGACTGCATATTATCTGCTGCCGGTGACGGTACACGGATTTTTTCCGGGGAAGGATTTCAGCGGCGGGCAGCGGACGGAGAGAGAGGCCGGTGTGATGATGCTGGTGCCGCTGATAATATTGGCGGTGTTGACGATTGGTATGGGGATGTTTTCTGCGGGTTTGACGGATTATATGGCATCAATTGCCTCTGCGACCGTCAGAGCGTTTGTCCGGTAGAAAGGGGAGAGTTGAATGAAACCGATTGTGATGTTACTTGTGATTCTGCTCCCTGTTCTGACAGGTATGGGGACTGCGCTGCTGCCGTTTCCAAAGAGGGGGCAGCGGATGCTTTTTCTGGAAGGATTGGTGGTTGTCAATACATTGCTCGTATTTGCGTTGTTGGCGAACCCGCCGTCCACGGAGCTGGCGGTTGTAAAATTTACGGGCGATTTGACGCTTTCGCTGCGCATTGACGGCATGAGCCGTGTGTTTGGCACTTTGGTTGCCGCGCTCTGGCCGCTGGCCACGCTCTATGCCATCGAATATATGAAACATGAAAAAAATGAAAACAGTTTTTTTCTCTTTTATACGATGACCTATGGCGTTACGCTTGGCATCGCCTTTGCGGAAGATCTGATGACGATGTATTTCTTTTATGAATTACTGACTCTGGTGACGGTTCCGCTCGTCATGCATACGCTGACGCGGGAAGCCATTTTGGCCAGCAGAAAATATTTGTATTATTCTCTGGGCGGCGCGGCGTTCGGCTTTCTGGGACTGATCTTTATTATCGTATACGGCGTTTCACCGGATTTTGTCCCAGGCGGTTCTCTGGATTTGATGCGGATCGGCGGCCGCACGAATCTGCTTCTGCTCATCTATGTGCTGGCTTTTCTCGGTTTCGGTGTGAAGGCGGCGGTCTGTCCGTTTAATTCCTGGCTGCCTTCCGCCGGTGTGGCGCCGACGCCGGTAACGGCGCTCTTGCATGCGGTGGCAGTTGTGAAAGCGGGCGCTTTTGCGATTATCCGTCTGACATATTATTGTTTCGGGACATCGTTTTTGCGCGGGACATGGGCGCAGACTGTGGTGATGGCGATTACCGTCATAACGATTGTATATGGCTGCAGCCGCGCGCTGAAAGAAACGCATTGGAAAAGGCGGCTGGCATATTCGACGATCAGTAATCTGTCCTATATTTTGTTTGGCGTAACAATTATGACGCCCCTCGGCCTGACGGCAGCGCTGCTCCATATGGTCTGTCATGCGGTAATGAAAATATGTTCGTTTTTCTGTGCAGGCGCAGTTATTTATAAAACGGGAAAGACATATGTCTATGAATTGGACGGCCTTGGCAGAAAAATGCCATGGACATTCGGTATTTTTACCCTCTCTGCGCTGGCCCTGATGGGAGTGCCCGGTCTGGCCGGCTTTATCAGTAAATGGTATCTGGCCTCTGCGGCTGCGGATTACGGAAGTCCGCTGGCGCTTGCGGGTATGGGAGCGCTGCTCATATCGGCGCTGCTGACGGCAGTCTATATGCTGAGTATTGTAATACGGGCGTTTTTTACGACACCGGATTTTGACGAAACATCAATTGCGGATGTCCGTGATCCAAACTGGTATATGCTGCTGCCTTTGGGATTGTTTGCACTGGCAATTTTGTTTCTGGGCCTGCACAGCGCGGAACTTGTGGCATTCTTGACGAAGGCTGTGGAAGGAATCGGTTAGGGAGGTGGAAAAATGAGTGAATGGCTGACAGTATTGGGAATGGAGGGAAATCCGCTTCTCTTACTCTGCGTGTTGTTTCCTTTTGCGGGCGGAATGGCTGCTTATGGGGTCGGCAGGCGCAGTCCGCAGGCGGGCATGTTTACGGCGGCAGGCATTGCTTTGGGGGAATTTTTACTTTTTTTGTATTTGTTCCTGTATGTCCCCAATGTGGAGACAGTCACGTTTGGCTGGCACTCCTTCTGCCAGACGGGAATGTATTTCCGGCTGGACGGATTCCGTCTCATATATGGACTGCTGTCCGGCTTTGTCTGGCTGGTGACAATGGTGTTTTCGGCGGAGTATATGGCGCATGATAACAGGCGGAATCGTTTTGCATTGTTTATGCTGTTTACGCTTGGAGCGACGGTGGGTGTATTTTTGTCGGCGGAACTGTTTACCACATTTCTCTTTTTTGAGTTGATGTCTTTTACCTCTTATGTATGGGTCGTACAGGAGGAAACGCCGGCGGCGCTGCGGGCGGGCGGAACGTATCTGGGGATTGCGGTAATCGGCGGCCTAGTATTGCTTATGGGCCTGTTTTTGCTCCGGGCTATGGCCGGCGGCGGGACAGACGGGAGACTTTGGATTGAAGAATTGCGTATGTTGGTATGGACCCGCTCCGATTTGCGTCTGCTATGGCCGGCGGGGCTTTGCCTGCTGTTTGGATTCGGGGCAAAGGCAGGGGTGTTTCCGCTCCATATCTGGCTGCCCGAAGCGCACCCGGCGGCGCCTGCGCCTGCTTCGGCGCTATTGTCCGGTATTCTGACCAAAGCCGGTATTTTTGGTATTCTGATCGTAAGCTGCCAGATGTTCTGGCATGATGGCGCGTGGGGAACGCTTATTGTAAGCCTCGGTGTGGTTACGATGGTATGGGGCGCCGTGCTGGCGCTGCTTTCCGTGAATCTGAAACGGACGCTTGCCTGCTCCTCTTTGTCACAGACCGGTTTTATCTGGGTGGGGGTGGGCATGGCCGGTCTGCTTGGCGATGAAAATATTCTGGCCGTACGGGGCGTACTGCTGCATATGGTCAATCACTCGTTGTTTAAGCTGGTGCTTTTTCTGACGGCCGGTGTGGTGTTTATGAATGTGCATCAATTGGAACTGAACCGGATACGCGGATTTGGGCGCAATAAGCCGCTGCTGCATCTGATCTTTTTGTCCGGAGCGCTGGGAATTGCCGGCGTACCGTTTTTTAGCGGATATGTGAGCAAGACGCTGCTGCACGAAAGCATTGTCGCGTATGGGGAATTGCTGGAGAGCGGTCTGTATCAGGCGTTATTTTACAGCAGGGGACAGATTACGGTGATCGAATGGCTTTTTCTGATCAGCGGCGGCCTGACGGCGGCATATATGACGAAGCTCTATGTCTGCATATTTGTCGAAAAAAATTCCGATGACATGGTACAGGAAACGTATGATTGCAGGAAGGGCAGTTATATGAACAAATGCAGCGCCCTTGCGCTGACGGGCAGCGCGCTTGCGGTGGTGGTATTGGGAATCGTTCCGCATCTGACAATGGATGTTCTTGCGGATATGGGGCAGGGATTTATGGGCGTCACGGAGCGTATTCCGACAGTTCATTATCTGTCCGTGAAAAATCTGACGGGCGCCGCTGTCTCACTGTTGATCGGCGCGGCGTTATATCTTCTGGTCGTTCGGAGACTGCTGATGCGTCCCAGCGGCGTCGGACGGGAATACTGTAACCGGCTGCGGGAGGACGCCGGGCTGGAAAACTTGCTGTACCGCCCTTTGCTGCTGAAAATATTGCCGTTTTTCGGCTCTGTGGTATGTCGGACGGCGGATTGGCTGATAGATGGACTGATTCTTTTGCTGCGACGCAGCGTGTTGCGTGACAGCCCGCTACCATACGAACTGCCGGAGGGCACGCCTGTCACACATTTGCTTGGCTGCGCGATGGATCATGTGCAGTATGGACTGCAGCGCCTGCGGTCTGTCGGAAAAGAAAGAAAGCCTTCTTACCACAGACGGTGGGAACATAAACTGGCGGCTTTGCACAGCGCGGTCAGCGAATATAACACAATGATCTCCCGCAGTATGTCATTTGGCCTGCTGCTGTTCTGCATCGGGTTTTTAATGACCGTCTTGTATCTGCTGCTCTATTTTGATCTGGCATAATCAGAAAAAAAGGACAGATAACGCGGCTCTCGCCTGTTATCTGTCCTTATGTATGTCCATTCCAATATGTTACAAATTGCCCTCTTCAAAGAGTGCGGAAAGCTTGGAGGTGGATTTGGTGATCTCTGCCACGCTCTTTTCGATGTCGTTATAGATAACGGCGGACTGGGAAGAAAGATCCTGCATGCTTTTGGCAACAACTGCAAAACCTACGCCGGCTTCTCCGCTTCTGGCTGCTTCGATGCTTGCATTCAGGGAGAGAATCTTCTGACGGTTGGCAATTGTCTTTAAGTGGCTGGTGTTATCATTGATTGCCTGAATCAATTCCGTGGAATGATTGATTTCTTCCTGCAGCGTATTCAGGCGGCCCGCATTGAAATGCTTAAAATATTCCAGATTGACAAGCTGATTGACAACAATGCCGAGCAGCCCTGCGGCAGCACGGATGCTGGATTCGCTTCTGACCGGTACTTTGCGGAGCGCCTGTACATATTGATCGGGATCAATGCCCAGTTCCTGCGCGGTTTTACGAAAAGCTTCTTCGTCGGGGGAAGACGGGAGTACCTGTCCGCCGATCATGGCACCGACCTTTTCACCGTTTACGATTATATCAATCGAAAAATCCATCAAACCGGCATGGCAGAAATAAACGCCTTCTCCTTCGTTG
>CATLGN010000027.1 GCA_949935685.1 uncultured Lachnospiraceae bacterium
AATTCAAAAGCTGCTTGTAAATGGCAAGGCACAGCCCCGTCCCCTCAATATTGCGATTTCGCTTACTGTCAAGCTGCTGAAACGACTGGAACAGCTTATCCATATCCTCTTTTTTAATACCGATACCGGTATCCTCAATGGATACCTGCAGTTCCACTTCATCCGGGGCCAATTCTGCATAATTCAAATTCATCGTGATCTTTCCATGTGAAGTGAATTTCGCCGCATTGTTGGCCAGATTCAGTAAAATCTGTTTGAGCCGGATATTGTCTCCCATCAGTTTGTTTGGCAGATTCGGGGAAACATTGAGGATAAGCTCCACTTCCTTCCCCTTAAGTCTGGTCATGGCAATATTGGCCACATCATAGACCATGGACATCGGCTCATACTCCACCGGATGTATATCCATTTTGCCGGATTCGATTTTGGAAAAGTCCAGAATATCGTTGATAATGGTCAACAGCGATTTACCCGCTTCTTTAATCTGATTGATATATTCTCTGGCCGTTGAAGACAGCCCCTCGCGCAGCGCCATTTCCGCCATGCCGATCACCGCATTCATGGGCGTGCGGATCTCATGGCTCATGTTCGCCAAAAAATCCGACTTCATACTGGCTGACTTTTCCAGCTCCAGATTCGCATGATACAGCAGATATTTGTTATGCGCCATATCGGAAAAAGCATCGGAAAATGTGTGCAAAAACCTGACGTCTCTCTCGACTTCCTCGCAACTCCATATTTTCATATCCTGTGCCATGGCCACATACGCTTCGGGATCTCTGCCGACTTCCGCAGCCATCTTCCTCAATTTACCCGAATCAGGCGGAGCGGTGAGAAGCTGACCGGCAACAAAATACCCCAAAAGTTTTCCGTTCGCCTTTACGGGAGCCGTATAGTTTACCAGGCCGGCCGGACAAGGGCGATTAACCGGTTTCCCTTGCATTCCCACGCCCTCTCCCGCTTTTCTGCATGTTCTGCAGTATGTATTCTGTTCGCCATATGTACGGATGCAATCCTTACAAAAAGCGGAAAAATCAGAGCCTTCCGTAATCGCATCTCCGTTCTCGTCCGTGATAATTACGGAAAATCCGGTTAAGCCCGCGAAGCAGTCCTGTATTTTCTGTAAAATCTTAATGTCGATCAGATCGGTCAAAGACAATTCATAGTCCATTTCCATAACCCTCCCGCTCTTCTATCCCAATGTCTTTATTATGATTTCCAAAAGCTTTTCCCGCTCCACAGGTTTCAGCAAATATCCCTGCGGCTTCAGGACAAGCGCCTCCTGGATCTTTTCCCGATCGGAAACACCTGTCAGAAAGATAACGGGCAAATCTTTTGTCGCTTCGTTCGCGCGCAGCTTTTCCAATACGGCCGGTCCGTTTTCCACCGGCATCTCATAATCCAGCAAAATCAGATCCGTCCGTTTCCGCTCCAGAAATTTCATGGCGATCTTGCCGCTGATAGCGGTCGCAATATCATATTCGTCATGCAGATGTTCCTTCAACAGCTTCAGCATCATCGGATCATCATCAATAACCAGAATATGCTTGCGGCGCGCCGACTCCGGTTCGGCAGCAGCCGGTTCGGCTTCGGCTTCGCGGGTCAGACGCTCCAACGCGGCAAGTCTGTCCAAAATATCTTCTTCTTTGGGAACCTGACGGACGGACGGCTTTTCGGAAAAATCAGGCACAGGGAACGGTTCTTCCGTATCTTCTGCCACGGGCTCCGGCACGCGTTGCGCCAGATACTTCATCAACCGCTCCGTAATGGAACCGGCAGACAACGGCTTCTGTAAACATAAGTCGGCCACATTCACCGAAATACGCTCAAATTCATCGCAATCCTCCTTTGTCCCGATCAGAACAAAAGGAATCCGGGATTCCCGCAGCCGGTATTTTACTTCCGCCATCTGGCTGTAATTGTCCCGCGGCTCATTATAGAGACAATAAATAAAAACATGCGGGGAGAAATATCGGATATGACGTATAATATCGTCATAGCGTGTGGAAGTCGTCAGCACTTCAAAATTTTCATACATCTGATTAAAAAAATCATCGATGACAGAATTATTTTTCCCCGTCAGCAACGCTTTATATTTTATTGCCATATCTTCCTTATCCTCTCCATCCCTATCCGAGCAGTTTGTCTATATTCTCGCCGATATTTCCCCGAAATACGGCGCTCCCTGCCACAATCACATTGGCTCCCGCCTCTTTTACAATCGAAACATTGCCTGTGGTAATACCGCCGTCAACCTGCACATCCGTCTGCAGTCCGTATTCTTCCAGAAGCCTGCGCGTTTCCCGAATCTTTTCCGTGGAAGCTTCGATATATTTCTGGCCTCCAAATCCCGGTTCCACAGTCATAATCAATATCATATCGGTCTGTCTGATATACGGCTTCAGCGCAGCCACAGGGGTATCCGGCTTTATGGAAAGGCCGGCTTTACATCCCAGACCGTGAATCCGGTCAATCGTCTCCGCCGTCCGTTCTCCCGCCGCCTCCAGATGAAACGTAATCATATCCGCACCGCACTTCACAAACGTTTCAACATAGCGTATAGGCTCCACGATCATCAGATGCACGTCAAAAAACAAAGCTGTCTTCGGCCGGATTGAAGCGATCACCGGCATTCCAAAGGATATGGACGGGACAAACACCCCGTCCATAACGTCAATGTGAAGATACTCTGCACCCGATTTTTCTATTTCCTGAATCTGCTGTCCCAATATGGAAAAATCAGCAGCCAGGATCGATGGTGAAATAATAGTCTTCATGCAATTACGCTCCCATTTACTGAACGAAAGCTTTCACTTTCTCATAGATTCCCTTGCCGTCCAGTCCGTATTTCTCCAGCAGGCCCGATGCCGTCCCGGATTCTCCAAATACATCGTTCATACCAATGCGGCATACCTTCGTCGGCATTTTCTCGCTGAGTAAATCACAGACTGCGCTGCCAAGTCCGCCAATGATGGAATGTTCTTCCGCCGTTACCACCCTGCCGGTCTTCTTCGCGGACGCCAGTACCAGTTCCTCATCCAGCGGTTTGATTGTATGGATATTGATCACTTCTGCATCAATCCCGTCCGCCGCCAGCTTTTCTGCCGCTTCCAGCGCACCGGAAATGCAGGTTCCCGTTGCGATCAGCGTAACGTCTTTTCCCTCTTTCAGTACAACGCCCTTGCCAATCTCGAATTTGTAATCCGGCCTGTCGTTGATCACCGGCACTGCCGCGCGTCCAAAGCGCAGATAAACCGGGCCCTCATAATTGATCGCAGCATCCACCGCCGCTTTTGCTTCCACATCATCGGAAGGAACGATCACTGTCATACCCGGGATGGTGCGCATCAGGGCAATGTCCTCATTACACTGATGGGTCGCGCCGTCTTCTCCTACCGTAATGCCCGCATGCGTCGCGCCGATCTTGACATTCAGATGCGGATAACCGATGGAGTTTCTCACCTGTTCAAAATTACGTCCCGCCGCAAACATAGCGAACGAACTGATAAACGGAATCTTACCGCATGTAGCCAGGCCCGCTGCAATACCTGTCATATTACACTCCGCTATTCCGCAGTCGATATGACGGTCAGGATACGCTTTCTGGAACACGCCGGTCTTGGTCGCTCCTGCCAGATCGGCATCCAGCACAACCAGATTGGGGTATTTTGCACCGCACTCGGCAAGCGCATTGCCGTAGCTTTCTCTTGTCGCAATTTTCTTAACGTCAGCCATTAGTTTGCACCTCCCAGTTCTTCTCCGATTTTGTCAAGTTCCGCCATCGCTGTGGCATATTCTTCGTCGTTGGGCGCTTTGCCGTGCCAGCCCGCCTTGTCTTCCATAAAGGATACCCCTTTGCCCTTGACCGTCTTCATAATAATTGCCGTGGGCATACCCTTTGTCTCTCTCGCCTCTTTCATGGCAGCCGCGATTTCTTCCATATCATTGCCATTGATATTGATTGTATGGAAATTGAACGCTTCAAACTTTTTGTCAATCGGATACGGAGAACATACGTCTTCCACTTTACCGTCAATCTGCAGTCCGTTGTTGTCCACGATCACAACAAGATTGTCCAGTTTCCGGTGGCCCGCAAACATCGCCGCTTCCCAGATCTGGCCTTCCTGAATCTCGCCGTCGCCGCACAGACAGTATACCCGATAGTCTTTGCCATCCATTTTGCCTGCCAGCGCCATGCCCGTCGCTGCAGAAAGTCCCTGTCCCAGAGAGCCGCTGGACATATCCAGGCCGGGCGTATCCTGCATGCACGGATGTCCCTGCAGATAAGAACCCAGTTTACGCAGCGTCTTCAGATCCTCCACCGGGAAATACCCTCTGTATGCCAGAGCGGAATATAAGCCGGGCGCCGTATGTCCTTTGGACAATACAAACCTGTCGCGATTTTCCATTTTGGGATTTTGGGGATCGATATTCATCTCTTCAAAGTAAAGATACGTAAACATATCCGCCGCGGAAAGAGAGCCGCCGGGATGTCCCGCTTTTGCACTATGTACTGCCGTTACGATACCTTTACGCACTTCATTAGCCTGCTTTGCTAATTCCAGTTTGTTCATAGCCTTGTCCTCCATTATATCAATATTCTGCTTCTTTTACTGTAGCATAATCCGGGGATTTCGTCCATAGGAAGGGGAAAAATACAAGGCAACAACATCTACTTTTAAATTTCTGACAGAAGCAACGCCGGAAAAACCGGCAGACAGCACCGGAATCCGGAATAACGCGCGCCTGAACTAACCGGCAACTACGGCTAAGGCGCTCCTGAGCCCCGTCGCGCCTAAGCCTGCGTAACCGGTGGATTTCATCCGCGCTAAGAACATTCCCCAAAGGCTTCCTGTGCTGGCTGCCGGCTTTTCCGGCTGGATCTTGACAAAATATCCGTAAGTTACATGTTATCCGTTCCCTTGTTGTGATCAGCGCTTTTTGTTACACTAACAGCAGAACGTATGCCAGCCAATGCCCAGCCAGAGGGATGGCAAAGGAAATCTCAGGCAGGCTTTTGGAGGGCGTATTTCGCTGAGATGAAATCCACCGGTTACGCAGGCTTGACGCGACGGCTCTCCGGAGCGTCTTAGCCGCAGTTAGCGGTTAGTTCAGATCAGCATTGCCCGTGCCTGCCCGAGATTTCCTTTGCCATCCTTCTGGCGTTGCCTTGCCAACATACCCCGTTTTGTCATATTCTCATAGAAAATTATGAAAGGCAGCCGTTTTCCATGCTTCTTCCGCATCCAACGACTGCCTTTCTGATTTTACCTTTTTTTCATAACAGTATAAAAGAATATCGTGCCTTTATGTATCCTGCCCGTAATACGCATTGGCGCCATGTTTTCTGAAGTAATGCTTATCCTGCAGCACCTGCGGTGCAGGCGTATTTTTCGGATTGATCATCTCACAGCGCGCCGCCATCTTGGCAACTTCGTCCAGAACAACCGCATTGTGTACCGCTTCGTGCGCATCCTTGCCCCAGGTGAAGGGCCCATGATTTTTGCAGAGTACGGCGGGCATTGCCACAACGTCGATGTCATTGTCCTTAAAGTAGTTTACAATCAGAACACCCGTGTTTACTTCATAACCTGCGTCGATCTCCTCTTTTGTCAGATTTCTGACACAGGGGATCTCACCATACATATAGTCGGCATGTGTTGTCCCATAGCACGGAATGCCTCTCCCGGCCTGCGCCCAGCTCGTCGCCCAGGAGGAGTGTGTGTGTACCACGCCGCCTACTTCCGGGAAGCCCTTATAGATTTCCACATGGGTCGGTGTATCGGAAGAAGGTTTGTATTTTCCTTCCACCTTTTTACCGTCGAGATCTACCACAACCATATCTTCCCATGTCAGTTTATCATAATCCACGCCGCTCGGTTTGATCACAAACAGGCCCTTTTCTCTGTCGATTCCGCTCACATTACCCCAGGTAAACGTCACCAGCCCGTATTTGGGAAGCAGCATATTGGCTTCATAGACCTCTTTTTTCAGTTCTTCTAACATTTCAGCGTTTTCTCCCTTCCGATTTATATTCCCGCTGTTTTATTTCAGATTGTCGATGGCTGCACGCTCAATCGGCAAGCCCTTTGTATAGCGCGCAATAAAGGCATCAAAGCCTGCAACATCCGCCGGATCGGGCTCAACGCGGCTGCCCTTTTCGCCTGCAAATACCGCTCTGTTCAGGAAGACATCCAGCGCTTCGCCGTCTTCTTTGTGAATCATGTAGGAAGCCAGCAGGGCAATCCCCCATGCGCCGCCTTCTCCCGCCGTCTCCATAACGGAAACCGGTGTATTGATCGCCGCGGCAAGAATCTTCTGACCCACGCCCTTTGTCTTGAACAGGCCGCCGTGTCCGAGAATCTCGTCAACCTGAACGCCTTCTTCTTTAAAGAGAATATCCAGTCCGGTCTTTAACACGCCCAGAGAAGCAAACAGGTTCACACGCATAAAGTTTGCCAGATTGAACTTCGCGTTGGGCGTGCGGACAAACAGAGGTCTGCCTTCTTCCATTCCCACAATATGCTCGCCGGAGAAATAATTGTACGCCAGCAGTCCGCCGCAGTCGTCGTCGCCTTCCAGCGCTTTGTTATAAAGCGTGCCGAACAGTTTATTCATATCCACGTCGATGCCAAAGCTCTCCGCAAACTCTTTGAAAATGTTGACCCATGCATTCAGATCCGATGTGCAGTTGTTGCAGTGCGCCATCGCTACCAGATGTCCGTTCGGTGTCGTTACAAGGTCAATCTCCTCATGTACTTTCGAAAGTTCTTTTTCCAGTACGATCATGCCGAATACGCTCGTACCGGCGGAGACATTACCGGTTCTTACGGCTACGCTGTTCGTCGCAGCCATGCCGGTGCCGGCGTCACCTTCCGGCGGGCAAAGCGGTATGCCCGCTTCCAGCGCGCCGCTCACATCCAGAAATTTCGCGCCTGCCTCGGTCAGTTTTCCCGCATCCTCACCTGCCGTCAGCACACCCGGCATAATATCTGCAAGTTTCCAGTCAAAGCCATAGGAAGCCGTCGCTTCGTCAAACTGCGCGATCATCTTTTTGTTGAAGCCTCCCGTTGCAATATCGATCGGGAACATGCCGGAAGCTTCGCCTACCCCCAGTACCTTCTCCCCTGTCAACTGCCAGTGGATATAACCTGCCAGTGTCGTAAAAAAGCTGATGTCTTTTACATGATCTTCCTGATTCAAAATAGCCTGATACAAGTGGGCAATACTCCAACGCTGCGGAATATGATAGTCAAACAGTTTCGTGAGTTCTTCCGATGCCTGCCCCGTGATGGTATTTCTCCAGGTACGGAAAGGCACCAGCAGTTTACCGTCTTTGTCAAACGCCATATAGCCGTGCATCATCGCGCTGAAACCGATCGCACCCAGTTTCGTGATGCCCACGCCGTACTGCGCCTTTACGTCTTCCAGAAGGCTGGCATAGCAGTCCTGCAGTCCCTTATGTATCTTATCCAGGCTGTAAGTCCAGATGCCGTCCACATAATCATTTTCCCAGTCATAGCTGCCCGATGCGATCGGTGCATTGTCCTCGCCGACCAAAACCGCTTTGATTCGCGTTGAGCCAAACTCAATGCCCAGAACCGCCTTGCCCGCCTCGATCACGCCTTTCACTGCGTTGTTATCCATACTCATGTGTGAAACCCCTCCTTTTTTTCTCTAGAACCGGAATGCCAGCTCATTCCATCTCAGTTCGTTTTTCAGATTTCTGATCGTCGTATTTTTGTCAATCACTACGCTCTCAATACCCATAGCGGCTGCCCAGTCAACCATCTGCTCCACACTCAGATCATAGGTGAACGCGGTATGATGTGCGCCGCCTGCCAGAATCCATGCTTCGGCCCCCGTATACAGATCCGGCTGCGGCGTCCAGTAGTTAATGCCGACCGGCAGTTTCGGAAGCGGTTTCTCCACCTTCTTGCAGTCTACCGCGTTGATGATAAGGCGGAAACGATGTCCCAGATCTACGAGCGACGTTGCGATACCGCTGCCTTCTTTTGCCTGGAATACGATGCGGGCAGGATCTTCCCGGTTGCCCATCGAAAGCGGCTGGCATTTCATGGTAATCGGTCCTTCTGCAATCGCCGGACATACTTCCAGCATATGCGCCTGAATGATGCCTTCCTTACCCGGTACAAAGTTATAGGTATAGTCTTCCATAAAGGAGCTGCCCTTCGCATTGGGTACCCCCGCCGTCATAATCTTGATCAGACGGTCCATCGCCGCGGTCTTCCAGTCGCCTTCACCACCGAAGCCATATCCTTTTTCCATCAGTCTCTGCACCGCAAGACCCGGAAGCTGCTTCAGACCGCCAAGCATCCCAAAATGCGTAACGAACGCCTGATAATTGCCGTCTTCCAGGAATTTCTCCATACCGATCTCGATCTGTGCCTGAACCGCCACATGTCTCCGGAACTCGTCCGCGTCTCTGCCCTCCAGAGCCACTTCATATTTGCTGTAATATTCATCCGTCAGCGCGTTTACATCGCTCTCGGATACCGCATCCACAAATTCCACCAGATCGTTTACATTATAATGATCGATTTCCCATCCGAATTTGATCTGCGCTTCTACCTTATCGCCCTCGGTAACGGCTACGTTGTTCATATTATCCCCGAAGCGGCAGACACGGATATGAGAAGATTCCATAACGCCGATGGCGGTCCGCATCCAGCTTCCCAGTTTTTCCTGTACCTTGCCGTCTGCCCAGTGTCCTACGATCACCTTTCTCTCGATGCCCATGCGGGTAACAATATGGCCATATTCCCTGTCACCGTGCGCGGACTGGTTTTCATTCATAAAGTCCATATCCATCGTATCGTAGGGAATTTCTTCATTAAACTGTGTGTGCAGGTGGCAGAGCGGTTTCTTATATTCCTGCAGGCCGATAATCCACATTTTGGCCGGAGAAAAGGTATGCATCCATGTGATCACACCGGCACATTCCGCATCGTTATTCGCATCGTTAAATGTCTTTCTGATAGAAGCCTGATCGATCAGCGTCGGTTTCAGCACAACCTCAAAGGGCAGTTTTCCCCCTGCGTTCAGCCCTTCCACGATCTTGGCGGAATGCTCTGCCACATGGCGCAGGCATTCGTCGCCGTATAAGTCCTGTGAGCCTGTGCAAAACCAGAATTTGTAATTTTTTGCTGCTTTCATTGTCTTTCCCTCCTGTTATCATTCTTTTACCTGTAGATTCCTGACGGAATCCCGCTCTACTACCTGCAGGTCAAACTCATAGTTCCCGTCAAATCTTGGATTGCGGATCATTTCCACAATGTTGTATGCCGCTTTTTCCCCGAGCCGCTCCATCGGATACGGAATGGACGTAAGTCTGACGCTGCCCAGAACGGCCAGTTCCGAATCGTCGATACTGGCAACCGACAAATCTTCCGGCACACGGATATTCTCATTTTTTAATATCTTAATCAGTTCGAATGCCACTTCATCATTGTAAGACACCAGGCCGCTGCATCCCCGCAGCCTGGTTTTTATCTTGCCCTGTAGTCTGGAGAAATCTTTCACATCCTCCGTATCCACCCACAAAATGCGTGATTCGTCACAGGCAATGCCTGCCTTGTGCAAAGCTTCCATGTATCCGGCGTAACGCAGATGTCCCTGTCCGTCGTCCAGCTTAAAAATTCCCGCGATCCGGCGATGCCCTTTGGCGATCAGATACTCCGTTGCCAGCTTCCCGGCCTGTCTGTCATTCATGGATACATGCGGCATCTGCAATACCGGATAATAACTGTTAATAAACAAAACCGGTATATTTCTTCTTGCCAGCTCCCGGTAATAACACAGGTTCTGATTCGGCAGCGCGCTCTTTGTGGCTTCCACAATAATCCCCGCCACCTCATCTTTTTCCAGAATGTCCTTTAGAATCGTCCGCTCTCTGGCAAGCAAATTATTGGTAAACGCAATCTGAACCGGATAGCCTTCCTGAAAAAGCGTATGTTCGATGGACTGAATCGTTCTCGGGAAAATATAGTTGTCCAGATATGTCATAATGACCGCGATCCGGTTTCTGTTCTCCGCATTCCGCAGATACGGATTTTCACTGACATAGGTGCCGCTGCCGCGCACGCGGCTCAGAATATGTTCTTCTTCCAGTAATCCGATGGCATGGCGCACCGTCTGTCTGCTCAGTCCAAACATGCGGCTGAGTTCGTTCTCCGAATACATCTTTTTCCCGGGAAGAAGCTTTTTCTCCGCGATCTGCTCCCGTATCCAGTCCGCAAGCTCCAGATATTTGGGTATGTCCTTTGTCATCTTCTCCCTGTATTACAAAAGGCTGCTTATGGGACAAAACGTCACACAGGCAGCCTTCATCCCCCTACTCTATGTTCAGGCTCAAACAGCCAGTCAGCTCTTCTTATTCTTGGAAATTACGTCAACTGTAACCGCGCCCAGAAGAACCGCGCCTTTTACGATTTTCTGAATATCGGTAGACCATCCATACAGAGACATACCATTGTTCAGGATACCCATAATAAACGCACCAACTACCGCACCTGTAATGGTACCGGCGCCACCGGCTACCGCTGCGCCGCCGATGTAGCAGGAAGCAATGGCATCCATTTCAAATCCGTCGCCGGCCTTCGGTGTGGACGACGCGTTACGTGCGGAAAGCACGATACCTGCCAGCGCGCTCAGAATACCCATATTGGTATAAACCCAGAAGAATACTTTCTTAGTATCAATACCGGAAAGGTTTGCCGCCTTACGGTTGCCGCCCAGTGCGTAAATCTGACGACCTGCAACCGTCTTGCTTGTAATAAACGCATAAGCGCCTACCAGAAGGGCCATAATCAGAAGCACGAAAGGAAGTCCGTTGTAGCGTGCCAGTTTGTAGAAGAAGAACCATACGATTACAAGCATAACCGCTTCTTTTACAGCAACCTGCCACATGGGATTGGTTGCAAAGTTGTATTTTTTCTTTGTGGCAATGTTTTTCATTTCACTTAAAATCAGCACAACCGATACAACGGCTGCAATGATGATGCTGATCAGATCCAGCGTACCGTCGCCAAAGGGAATCTTAATGGTGGGAAGGAAACCGGCGCCGATAAATACGAAATTATCCGGCAGAGGTCCCTTTGTCTGTGCCTGCAGCACAGTATATGTAAGGCCGCGGCCCATCAGCATCGTAGCCAGCGTTACAACGAAAGGCGGAATGCCCAGATAAGCGATAAAGAAGCCTGCAAACATACCAATGATCAGACCGATCACCAGCGCCGCGATAATCGCCACCCACATGTTCATCTTATAGTCAACCATTACGATGCCGGCAGCAGCGCCTGTTACGGCAACAACGGAACCAACGCCCAGATCGACGTTACCAGTCAATACGCAGAGCAGCATGCCGACTGCCAGGATAACAACGTATCCGTTCTGCATAATCAGGTTATTGATATTGGCGGGAGAAAGGTTCTTTCCGCCTGTCATAATAGCAAAAATCAAATAAATTGCAATAAGAGCAAGAAACATACCATACTGTTTCATGTCAAGATTTACTTCTTTTTTCTTATTCATTTCCATCTCCCTTTCTATTATGAGCCATAATACATTGCATAATCTTTTCCTGTGTTACTTCTTCTTTGCT
>CATLGN010000028.1 GCA_949935685.1 uncultured Lachnospiraceae bacterium
GCTGCCGCGGGCATCAGCCCGCGACATTTCTTTGATCACATACGTATAAAGCTGAAACAATTGACCGGCAACGGCATAGCGATGATCCAGGGACTGCATCAGTTCCCGTACACAACTTCTCGCCTTCCGAATCCCTTCACGAAATCCGGAGACGTCCTGACCTGTTTCCAGCGCCTGCTGCGCATCGTCCAGATAAGCCAGATACATTTCATATAAAATAACGATCAGTTCGCTCTTATTTGCCTGCGTAATGCGCACGGTAAAATTTTTTTTCATCTGATCTGTCATATTGCTTCCCCTTTACTGCAAAAGCTGTAATATCTGCGAGGGCCTTTGATTTGCCTGTGCGAGCATAGATGTGCCCGCCTGACTCAAAACCTGATCTTTCGTATATTCCGTCATTTCTTCCGCCATATCCGTATCCATAATCCGGCTGTACGCACCGGTCAGATTTTCCACGGAAATATCCAAACTGGAAACGGTATGTTCCAGACGGTTCTGGTATGCGCCCAGACGCCCGCGGATCGTGGAAAGATTATTGACAGCTCTGGAAATCCGGTCAATCGAATGTTTCGCCTCGTTCTTTGTCAATACATCAAGTTCCGCAACGCCAAGTGTCTTACAGGATACCGTCGGAATCCGCACATCCAGCGTCTGGTCTTCATTGGAACCGATCTGAATTGTCATGGCGCCGATACCGGTCAGATCGACATTTACCGTATGGGTCGCCGGATGGTCTTCACCTGCAGCCAGGAATTTATCCAGATCAATATCCAGCGTCAGAGAGAAATTATTATCGCCCTTGATTGTCACCGTATGATCATCGTCTTCGGAGGGCACCAATGTCTGATTGGCCACCGATTCCAGATTGACCGTTTTTCCGTGAATTGTCGTCGTATCCACCGTGCCCGCAACAGCCGGTGTCGAAATCTTCACATCCACAATCGTCGTATACGGATCATTCTTATCTTCCTCATACAGATAATCGCCGGTAATGGGATCTTTTGCATTCAGACCTGTCTCCGGGTCCACAACTTCTTTCAGACGGAATTTCGTTCCGGTTTCAATCGTAATCTCATAAAAGCCGGCGTTCGTTTCGTCCGAATAGGATTCCACTTTTACGGAAGCCGTGTTAAAAGTGGGATCCAACACGGATTTTTCCGGAAATCCTTTCAGATCAAAGGTTCCGTTTAAGAGCGACATTTCATTGAATTCTGTCGATTCCGCAATACGGTCGATCTCTTCCAGCAGAGAATCCACTTCTTCCTGAACCGTTTCCCTGTCGCCGTCTGACATCGTACCGTTTGCCGACTTAATGCTTAACTCATTCAGGCGCTGCAGCATGTCATGTACTTCCGTCAGCGCGCCCTCCGCAACGTTGATGATGGAAATGCCGTCGCTGGCATTGTTATTGGCCTGCTCCAGCCCCTTCATCTGCGCGCGCATTCTCTTGGCAATGGCGATGCCGGACGGACTGTCCTTCGCATGGTTGATTTTCAACCCGGAAGACAATTTCTCGATGGAAACCGAGAGCGAATTTTCTGCTTTTGATAAATTGTCATTGGAAAGAACCGCTGACATATTAAAATTAATTTTCATGGCTGGAACCCCTTTCTATTTCTCTGTGTATGGTGACAATCACTGCCTTTGCTATCCGATACAGTTCTCCTGTTGAAGCCGTATTTTCTTCCTTTTGCATTCGAACGGCGGAAAATCCGGTTTTCAGATCGGGCCGGAAGCCCGTTCCCATCGCTTCGGTTTTGAATCCCGTCCGGGATAACTCCGCCTTCACCTTATCCTTTAAGTCTGCAATCTCCGCTTCCTTTTCTTCCTGAGAACCGATGAAAAGCCCTGTCACCACATGATCCTGAACATGCAGTCTGACCGACAGCTTTCCGTATCGTCCGGCATCCATCGAAGCTTCCACAGACCCTCTGTTTTCCTGTGCATGAACGATTTCCACGTGCAGCGCCACCACGGAATCCTCTGTCAACAGCGGAATATCATATCGCTCCGTATCCGCCAGTTTTGCCGAAAACGAAATCTGTTTATAGAGAAGACCCAATTCTCTGACATCCACGGATGTGATCGGTTCCGAACCGTACATCGCATCTTCGAGTATTCCTTTTTCCGTTTCCACCAGATCCCGGTACGCCCGGACAGCTTCTTCTCTGCCGGTAAAACGATCTTCCAGACGGGATATATCCGCTTCCAGGGACTTTTCACTTCCTCCGGTCTGTTTATCGGCTTCTTTCCGCATTTTCTTAAATACGCCGGCGCTGTCTCTTCGATATTCCTGTACCGCCCGCATATTGTCCAGGGTCAGCGGTTCTCCTGTCATCCGCAGCATATCGGCGGCAACGCTGTCCGGCCTGATCTGTCTGTATTCCTCCCGCTGCTCATTCCGCCAGGACGCTTCCAGTTCCTCGTCCGGCTGTGCCTCGCGGAGCTGCTCTGCAAAAGTCTCAAGCTGTGTCTCGTCATTCGGAGCGATCGTTACGATTGTATCGCCGTCCAACGTATGATATATTTCGCGGTTCAGTCTTATGTAATAATCCAACTCTGCCGCATTTCCCCGGTTCGCAAAAGCTCTGCCGATCTGATCATCGATGGCTTCTCCCCTCTTCCGGATCTCCTGCAGTGTTCCCAGATCGTCGTCCACCGTCGTATCAATTCCTTTTGCCCGGGAAATGCGTATCTGTGTCAGCAGATTTTTAAAAGAAAGTGTCGTCCCCTGATGTAGCAAACTTCCGATCACCGCACCGTCCGATTTCTCCACCTGCCGCAGCAATCTGTAAATACCGATATAAGAATCCCGTTCTTCTTCCGTAATCTCTTTTTTCTGTTCCAGTTTATATAAAAATTTGCTGAATTTCTCCTGTTCCCGCTCCGGATCCTGCTGCCTGTCATTCAGATAATCATCCAATTCGGAAACCGTCATTTCCAGCGGGTTTTTTCCCTCCCGGATCATTTCCAGCGCGGCGGCAGGCGTCAGTTTTTTCACAACACCGCGCAGCGCTTCGTCCGCCGCCTTTACCGTCATAATGTTTTCTTCTGTAATCTCCAGACTGTTATATCCCAGAATCCGTACGGCGCGCTTATTGGCGTCCGTCGCTTCCAGCCCGATCTCATCCAGCAGTTCTTCAATATTGCGAAACGCCTTTGTAATCGAATCTCCCATATCCCGACGGGGCGCCGTCTGCAGCGTTTCATAGCTTTCATTCGCCTTTTTATAAGAAGCAGCCAGCGCTTCCCCGGACTCTTTCACCTGTTTCAGGTTAAAGTCTGTTTTCTCGCTGCTGATCCTGCCGATTACCGCCGCAGGCATTCGGGGGATTTCCCTCACGGTCTGCACCGTCTCTGTATACAACTGCGATCTTGCCGTAACGTCCGCCGGTGTCTCTGCGCCAAATAAAATACGGTTATGCTGATATTCCACTTCCTTCAACGCCTGAATCACTTTTTCCAGTTCCGCCGTTTCAATGGCATATCCGCTTTTCAACAGCTCCCGATTGGCAGAAATCGTCATCTGCAGCCGTATCTCTTCCAACTGCCTTCTGGCAGCGGCGTTTTCCTGCGTCACATTGTGGTATCCGCTGTCCAACAGTCTCTGTGCCGCGTCCAGGCCCGCAAGCGTTAGCTCCTCGCCCCGCTGCGCCGCCAGATCAGCCGCTGCATCGGTGATCTGCTGCGTCCTGTTCCAAATATCATATGCCTGTTCCCAGAGAGACTTCGCACCGGTCAGACTTGCCTGCCGCGGACTTTTTCCATCCGATACGGCTATAGCCATAGCGGAGAGCAAATCATCCTGCGCCATCGGTACGGAAATCTTCTGCAGTTCCATATAAGCAGTCAGTGTTTTCCCTGTCAAAGGTATTCCGGCTTCGACCAGCCACTTTGCAGATTCGTCCGCACCTTCCATACCATTCAGACCCGATTCCTGCAAAATACGGTCAATCTGCGGCTGCAGACTGTCCCAGTTAATATTGTCGGCCCGCTTTGTCAGATAACCGCTCTCATCCTGATAATATCCTCTGCCCTGCCTGCTGCCGTCTCTCAGGCTGCTGTACTGCGCCGTATACAATTCTTCCAGTACCGGTTCCCTGTCATGGTTCACCATATATTTTACGGTATCATCCCCCGGCTGCCGCAGCGCCTGCGCCTCTTTGAGCGCTTCCACCGCTTCCCGCGCGGTTTCTTCCGTCAGCGGAACACCTTTTTCCGAAAAAGCCTGCGCCAACTCCCGTGCCAGTCCCGCGTCACCGGTAATCTCGGTCAATGTATCCATGTCCAGCGTATCGGTATAACCGCTGACCGACACACCAGCTTTCAGCAGAGAAGCCTTGATTTCATCCACAATCGTGACAGCTTCTTCAATCTCCATATCGCCGACGCGATAGCCGTCTTCCTGCAGCTTTGAAAATTCTTCATCCGACATCGTATTGGACATCACAGCCATATAATCGCTGATTACGTCCATATTTTTTGTTCCCGCCTCCTGCATCACATCGGCAGTGGTCTTTCCCGGTTCTCCATAAATCTCATTTCCCGAAGGCTTCCCGGAAATATCCAGCATATAACCGCTTCCCGGACTGTTTTCATATCCTGCCCTTGGAAGCGTTTCTTCTCTTCGCGTCTCTCTCTGTCTTTCTATTTGATTCTGTTCCTGTTGAACCGACTGAAATGTAATCTTCATATAAAACCTCTCTTTAAGAAGAATCCTGCCATAACGCAGAAAAAAGGTGAATGCATGATGACATTCACCTTTTATTTCGGCACCGCGGCCGGATTACTTAACCTTTTCTTGTGAAGTTCACAGTATGTCAGAACTGGAACACTGCCGACGTATAGGGCGGCAGATCAAAACTGATCGAATAATCGCGGTAATCACTGGGGATCTTCTCCGCCGAAACACTGAGCTGTATCCCTCTGCCAAAACCGCCGAATCTTGTCTCGTCACTGTTCAGAATCAGTTTGTATTTCTTTTTCTTCGGCACGCCTACGCGATAACCCTTCCGTTCCATCGGCGTCATATTCATGACAAAGAGCAAATTTCGTTTATCAGAGGGACATTTGCGGATAAAAGCATAGGTGCTTTCTTCCATATCGTCCGCTTTCACCCATTCAAACCCTTCCCAACTATTGTCAATCTCATACATACACGGATATTTGCGATAAATCCGCAACAGCTCTTTCACATAATTCTGCATGCCAAGGTTTAATTCCCCGTCCAGCAAAAACCAATCGAGCTCCCGTTCTTCACTCCACTCGCGTTCCTGCCCGAATTCCTGTCCCATAAACAACAATTTCTTGCCTTCATGCCCGATCATATACGTATAACCTGTGCGCAGGTTCGCATATTTGTCTTTCTGATAACCCGGCATTTTATTGACCATCGAGCATTTCAGATGTACCACCTCGTCATGAGAAAGCGGCAGAATATAATTTTCACTGTCATTATAACTCATGGCAAACGTCATGGCATAATGATTTCCCTTCCGAAACAACGGATCCAGCTTCATATATTCACAGAAATCATGCATCCATCCCATGTTCCACTTAAAGGAAAAGAACAACCCTTCCTCCTCAATCGGCCCCGTTACCTTCGGCCAGGCGGTAGACTCTTCCGCAATCGTCAGAACGCCCGGGAATGTGCCCCGTATCACAGAATTCATATGCTTGAAAAATTCAATCGCTTCCAGATTTTTATTTTCACCGTAGCGGTTCGCCACCCACTGGCCGTCCTGTTTCCCGTAATCCAGATAGAGCATCGAAGCAACCGCATCCACGCGCAAACCGTCTACATGAAATTCCTTAATCCAGAACAGGGCATTGGCAATCAGGAAATTTACCACTTCTGTCTTGCCGTAATTAAAAATTTTCGTTCCCCAGTCAGGATGCTCGCCAATACGCGGGTCCGGATGTTCAAACAATGCACATCCGTCAAAATCAGCCAGTCCGTGGGCATCCCGCGGAAAATGCGCCGGAACCCAATCCAGGATCACACCGATTTTATTTTTGTGCAGCGTATCAATCAGATACATAAAGTCTTTCGGTTCCCCATAACGGGAAGTGGGCGCATAATACCCTGTCACCTGATACCCCCAGGAACCGTCATACGGATGCTCTGCAATTCCCATCAGTTCCACATGCGTAAAATGCATCTTTTTCAGATACTTAACAAGGGCGTCCGCAAATTCTCTGTATGTGTAAAATCCCTCATCCTCCCTGCCGGGATGCCGCATCCAGGAACCGATATGGCACTCATAAATGGCAATCGGCTCCGCGTTCATATCTTTGCGCCTGCGGGCATTCATCCATTCTTCATCGGTCCACTTCATCCCCGATAAATCGGTCACAACAGAAGCCGTTTCCGGACGTTTCTGCGCATAATTGGCAAACGGGTCGGCTTTGTAAAGTTTTCGTCCGTCTTTTGCCTTAATCAGAAATTTATACAGATCTCCTTCTTTGACATCCGGGACAAACCGCGTATAAATGCCCCCCGGACCTATTTTCTCAAGTTCATGTTCTTCTTCATTCCAGTTGTTAAAACTCCCGATCACATGCACGGCTTCCGCATTGGGAGCCCAGACTGCAAAAAACACGCCCTTTTTTCCGTCTTCCACAGACAGATGCGCCCCCAGCTTTTTATAGATGTCATAATGCGTCCCCTTCGCAAACAAATACTGATCTGTCTCGGAAATAAATACCTTCTCCTGCCCTGACATTTTTCTTGTCACCCTCCTTTTAAACAAAATCTTTCTCCCTTAGTATAATCATATCTTCCTCGTCGTATCGCTTACCCAATAAAATCTCCATAAAATGGGACATGTTCTTTCTGCCTGCGTGGTAAATTGCTTCATCCACAATTTCCTTTACTTCTTTTGTCGTAACGGAATGTTCACTCGTCTGCAGATCGGAAATCCTCGTATACAATGCGAGTACACCCAGTTCATCGATGGCATACTCCTGTTCCAGCGCATATTTTTTGCCAAACAGTACAAGAGAATCATTATCCATCGCCTCAATGTCAATCCGCAAATTAAAATTGCGATGCAGGATTTTATGATTATCCAGCAGTTTATTCATATTAATTTTCGTATCTTCCAATATAACTATAATGCCCTGTTCTTCCTGTTCCAGAAGCTTCGCCATCGATTCTATGGCCGCCTGCTTCATTTCCCCCGCACCTTCCACAATCAAAGCGCCATTGCTCAGTTTGCCAAACGTTTTTTCCATATCCTTATGATTTAGCGCCTGTCCGCTGATCTTCGCCATCTTACCGGAGAAATTGCTGTCTGTCATCTGAATATCTTTTATTATATTCTTTGCCAGCTTCACTGAGCCCATCCCCGGTTCTCCGGTGAGAATCACATTTCCGGTATAAGAAGCAAGACTGATATGGTCCAGCACATGTAAAATCTGATCTCTTGTGGATTTTGTCTGAATAAACGGCCCAAACAGCTTCTTTTCCTCCGACGTCATAGGACGTTGGGATATTTCCGGTTTTCCGGCTTTCGCCTGTGGCTGCGGTTTCGCCGTTTCCTCTGCTTTTTCGGATTCCGTATGGTTCCCGGCTTCCTCCATATCCCCGTCCGGCCCGCTTTGCTGCTCTCCTGCAGACGTTTCGGTTTCCTTTTCTTCGAACTCTGCCTCCGTTTGCTGATTATTTTCTCTCTCTGCCTTTTCTTTTTCCGCCCTCTCTTTCTCCGCTTTTTCCTTTTCTTCCGCCTCTTCGACTTTCTGGAGCGCTGCCAGCGCTTCCTGTGAAAAACGCTGGGTATCCGACTGTTCGTCGATTTCTTCCAGTTCCTCCACTTCGGGAAGCTCCTGTGTCAGTTCGGCCAGCGGACCTTCTTTCGTCGATGCGTCAAACTGTAAAAATATTTCCCCGGTCTGCTCCATAACCCGCTGCCGTATTGCCTGCGCCCGCTTTTCCTCATTATCCCGTTTCATCTGTTCCCATTCCAGAAGAACGTCCTGAATACTCATCTGGCCGGTAATCTGTTTCTCCACCGTATCGTTAGCGGGAACCGCAAGTCTGATCTGACCATCGTATTCCTGTGCCAGAATATTGTCAAATTCATTCTTTTCCTGCGCCATGCTCTCCGCAGTCGGCTGCGGTATGGCAGCGTCCGGCGCAGGCGGTATCTGTTCCGGCGCTTCTGGTGCTGGCATTTCCGATTCCTGCCGCGGTCTTCTACGCAAGGCCCTTTTTTCCGGCGGCGCTTCCGGTAAAACCGGCTCCTGCGGTATTGTTTTTACCCGGTTTCGATAATATTCCATTTGCGGATCGATCTCTTCTCCGGTAATCTGCACCATTCTGGGGATTTCCGCCGTACGCGCCAGCCTGACAACTCTGGCCGGTTCTTCCACCACAGGCATTTCGATCGTATCCGGGTCGTCAAAAAATACTTCTTCTTCCGGAGCCGGCTGAACGGGGACGGATTCTGCGGATTCCTCCGTATCCTGCAGAAGATTCGTGATAATCTCTCTTGTAAATTCCCCCGGCCCTTCCATAATCGGCTCGTTCTGCCAGACCGGCCTTACCGGCTGCATATTTTGTACATTTCTATATGCTTCCGGCTGCGGCTGCATGTAAGCCTCCTGCACAGGCGGAGTGGTTACTTCACCCGTATCATAATCTTCTTCATAAATATCCAGTGTATTATTTTCCAGTTGTGTCTGAAAATCCTGAATCTCATCCGTACTGTAACCGGTATCATATCCCGCCTGATAACCGCCGACCGCCTGATATTCGATCGTGGCATCGGCAGCCTGCGGCTGGTTTTCCTCAGCCAGAACTTCTTTCATGCTCTCTGCCAGCTCTCTCTGAAGATTGATCGTCGCATATTCTCCCACATTAAGAGGCTTTACCTGAATATCCAGATCATCATCCTGTGCCGGCTGCGGATTCTGTACCGGAGCAGGGGCAGGAATCGCTTTTCCCTTCCCCTTTTTATATTTTTTCTCCTGTTCCGGGGAAAGCGGCGCGTGCAGCATCTTCAGCTCCATCGCTTTTGTCACATATTTTCCCTCTCCAAACCAGAGAATCAGTTCGTCGCATTCCTCAACACACTTTGTGCCAAGTCCGATTCGATGATACAGATAAGCCAGCTCATATGCCCATTTTTCTCTGTATTCCCGCCGTTTTAATTCCTCCAGTACGGCAATTCTTTCCTCCAGTGTGACTTCCTGCGCTTCATACAATTTATATTGCAGCACATACCTGCCGTTATCCCGCGGCGCGGTCTGCACGAACTCCTTGTAATACTCCACCGCCTGTACCACATCATCCAATTTGATGCAAAGCTCACAGAGTGAATATATAATCATCCGGCCGCCCGGATGACGTTCATACGCAAGGAGAAGGATTTCTCTGCTCTCTTCATATCTGCGGCTCAATTTATACAAATCACTGACCGTACAGAGCATATTGACATTCTTAACCTTCCGCCAGTCGATCATATCTGCTATTTCCATGGCTTCCGCGTATTTTTTTCTTCCAATCAGGGTTTTGATTTCTTCTGAACGTATTTTATATTCATATTTATCCAACGTATTCACCTCATATGGAATATGATACAGTAACCCATTTTTAAACTCTTTTCAGTTTACCACAGGCATCGGGAGAAGTCAAAAACAAACAGGGCAAACATTACAGGTGTTTTGCAAGTTCGGCGAACATGTTCAATGTCAATGCCTCACCCCGTACCAACGGGCTGATTCCGAGCTGTTCAAAAGTCTGTAAAACCTGTTCTTTTGTTACATGAAGATTTTTTTCATTGACCAGACTGTTTACAAGTGTCTTTCGTCTCTGCCCGAACGCGGCGCGTATCACGGCGAACAGATGTGCTTCATCTTCCGCCTGAACCGGTTTTTCCTGATATGTCGTAAGACGCATAACCGCACTTCCTACATTGGGCTTTGGTATAAAACAGGCAGGAGAAACCTGCATCATAATCTCCGGACAGGCATAATACTGCACCGCCAGAGACAGCGAACCATAATCTTTACTGCCCGGCTCCGCCTGCATCCTTTCCGCAACTTCTTTCTGTATCATAATCGTCATACGTTCCGGCGGAATACGGCTTTGCAATAATCCCATAATAATCGGCGTCGTAATATAGTACGGCAGATTTGCCACAACCTGAAAGGGTTTCCCGCCGTTTTTTTCCTCTGCCAGTGCAGCCAGATCTGTTTTCAGTATATCCCCGTTGATAATCTCCACATTATCATAAGCAGACAGTGTATCCTCCAGTACCGGAATCAGCGTTTTATCAATCTCCACAGCGATTACCTTTCCCGCGCTTTCGGCCAGATACTGCGTCATCGTCCCGATTCCCGGCCCGATTTCCAATACGGTATCTTCCTTTGTCACCTGTGCGGATGACACGATCTTTTCGAGAATATTGCTGTCAATCAGAAAATTTTGCCCATACTGCTTTCGAAAATGCAGATTGTATTTTTTGAGTACTGCGATGGTACTCGTCGGATTTCCCAAATATGCCATTTCTTCAGCCTTTCTCCCTGTCAACGGACACATGCAACGCCAAACAGTCTTTCCGCGTTTTCCTGCGTGCGCCGAATCACTTCTTCCCCCGTCATCTCTTTGATGCGTCCGACCGCCTCTGCAATATACGGAAGATACAGGGAACTGTTCCGCTTTCCACGATAGGGCGAAGGCGCCAGATACGGACTGTCCGTTTCCAGAAGAATCCGTTCTATTGGAATACAGCGAACCGCCTCTTTCAGCTTTTTTGCGTTTTCAAACGTTATGACACCGCCGATGCCGAAATAATAATCCATCTTTAAAAATTCCGCCGCCATTTCTGCGGAATAGGAAAAACAGTGAATGACACCGCCTGATTTTTCCGCATGGTTTTCCCTCATAATGGTAAGGGTATCGTTTGCGGCTTCTCTGGAATGAATGATAACCGGAAGACGAACTTCCTGTGCCAGCAGAAGCTGTCTCACAAACCATTTTTTCTGGATGTCCGGATGCGGATCATTCCAGTGATAATCCAGTCCGATCTCTCCGACCGCAACGATCTTTTCATCGTCACATTGCTTTTTCAGCCACGCAAAACGTTCTTCCGTCAGATCTCCGGTGTCGCACGGATGGATACCCGCCGCCCCGTATACATACGGATATTTTTTTGTAAGTTTTTGTATTTTCCCGATTGAAGATAAATCCGAACCGGCATTGACAACGGCGCCGATACCGTTTTCCGGCAGACTTTTTAACAGGTCGTCTCTGTCCTTTTCAAACGCTTTATCGTCATAATGGGCATGTGTTTCAAAAATCATAATAACTCCTTGACAAAAAAAATGAATTTTTTAAAAAAATCTCTTGCAAACTACAAAACATTATACTATAATCATTCTTGTGTTGTAAATAAGTGAATCACAGACGCGCCTTTAGCTCAGCTGGCAGAGCACCTGACTCTTAATCAGGGTGTCCAGGGTTCGAACCCCTGAAGGCGCATTTATG
>CATLGN010000029.1 GCA_949935685.1 uncultured Lachnospiraceae bacterium
CTATGTTATGATCCATGTGGAAGAAGATAAGACAACGGAAAAAACCGAGGGCATTATCCGGGAAATGGAAGACTTTTATCCGTTCCGCATTTCCTGCGACCGGAAAAAAATACACCAAATCGCAGAAACGCTGCGGCGCCGGCCGGCGCCGGACCGCTATATCCGCATCCATTTCAGACCCGTATCGGAGGAAACATGCCGGGAAATTAACCGTCTGGAAGATCTGTCGCTCCTGCTTCGGGACAGGGCGGACAAGCGCTGTGTCATTGCCTGCGGAAAACCGCAGGCAATCCGGCTCCGCAAAGCAATGCTGATTACCATGTGGGCACGGGAACTGGGAAAGGCGTGGCGTTACCGGATCTATGTTGCTTATCGCGGCACTTATATTTTTGTAGCGGAACTGGGAAAAGACATTTTATAACGTCTTTTCCCTTTTCCTTAATCCAGCTCACACAGGCCGGTATAAAGCTGATAATATCTGCCCTTCTGCGCCAGCAGCGCATCGTGATCGCCCCGCTCGATAATCTCGCCGTTTTCCAGCACCATAATGGCATTGGCGTTGCGGACCGTGGAAAGCCGGTGGGCGATCACAAGCGTCGTCCGCTCCTCCATCAGGCGGTCCATACCGCGCTCGATCTGCTTTTCCGTCCTTGTATCGACCGAGCTGGTCGCCTCATCCAATATGAGAATCGGCGCGCGGGAAACCGCTGCACGGGCAATGTTCAAAAGCTGCCGCTGCCCCTGACTCAGATTTGCGCCGTCTCCCTCCAGCACCGTATCATACCCCTGTTCCAGCCGCATAATAAAGGAATGGGCGCTGGCTGTCCTGGCGGCCTGTATAACTTCCTCATCGGTGGCGTCCAGTCTGCCGTAACGAATGTTTTCCATAACCGTTCCCGCAAAAAGATGCGTGTCCTGCAGTACCATCGCCACATGGCGGCGCAGCGAATCTCTGCGGATGTCCCGGATGTCCACACCGTCAATCGAGATACAGCCGCTCTCTATGTCGTAAAAACGATTGATCAGATTGGTAATCGTCGTCTTTCCTGCACCGGTAGAGCCCACGAAAGCAATTTTTTGTCCGGGCTTTGCATACAGCGTAATATGCTGCAGAACCATTTTGTCAGGATGGTATCCAAAACTCACATCCTGCAATACGATCTCCGCGTGAAACGCCGGATTTTCCCGTTTAAACGCATACGCTTCATTCCCGTCCGGCACATGCCAGCGCCACTTCCCGTCTTTCTCCTGAATGGAAAGCGCCGTCTCACTGTCCGCCGGCTCCTGCGCCTCGTCCATAACCGCAAACACCCGCTCCGCCCCCGCCAGTGCGGAAAAAACAGTGTTCATCTGCATGGACAGCTCGTTAATGGGGCGGCTGAACTGTCTGGAATAATTGACAAAGACCGTCAGTCCGCCCAGATCAAATCCTCTGAGCACACAGAGCATACCGCCGACCACAGCGGTCAACGTATAATTGATCTGGCTCATATTCCCCATGACCGGCCCCATCATACCGCCGAAAAACTGCGCTCGGATCTGTTTTTCTTTGAGTGACGCATTATACCGTGCAAAATCCTGCATCGCACGGTCCTCGTGGCAGAATACTTTGACCACCTTCTGTCCGCTGACCGTCTCCTCGATATAGCCGTTCAGCTCTCCCAGAGCCGCCTGCTGCTCCTGATAATATTTCCGGCTCCGCTTTGCAATGCTCTGCACCGCTTTCAGCATCAGCGGCAGCATCACCAGCGTCACAATCGTCAGGTATACATTCGTATACAGCATCAGGGAAAAAGTCCCCACAATGCTGATCACACCGGCAATCACCTGCGCCAGCGTCTGATTCAGCATTTCTCCGACCGCATCCACATCGTTCGTAAAGCGGCTCATAATATCGCCGTGATAGTTATCGTCAAAATAACGCACCGGAAGTTTCTGCGTTCTGGCAAACAGATCGTTTCGCAGCCGCTGCAAGGCATCCTGCGCCACGGTAATCATTATTTTCGCCTGAAAATACTGGGACAGAATCCCCGCAGCAAATATTACAAGCATAATCAGTATGGATCTGGCCAGAAACGCCACGCTTCCCTGTCCCGATGTCAGACCGTTGATCACCGGCCGCAGCATATATGAGCCCGCCAGAGAAGAAAGCGCGGTGACAACGACGCAAAACAATACCAGCATCAATTTCCCCTTATCCTGTTCCAGATAAGAGAACAATCGTTTCATCGTCTTTTTCGTATCCCGGGGCTTTCCAAATGCACGAAGCCCTTTCTGTCTTCGCGGTCCTGCCATTATGCGCTCACCTCCCTGTTCATCTGCGACTCATGGATCTCGCGGTAAGCGTCGCAGCGGGTCAGCAGCTCCGCATGTGTTCCCATATCCGCAATCCTGCCTTCCTCCATAACAATGATCTGGTCCGCATCCATAACGGATGTAATCCGCTGTGCAATAATAATCTTTGTCGTATCTTTCAGTTCATTGGCAAAACATTTGCGGATCTCCGCCTCCGTCGCCGTATCGACTGCGCTCGTGCTGTCGTCCAATATGAGAATCCGCGGCTTTTTCAGCAGCGCTCTGGCAATGCACAGCCGCTGCTTCTGCCCGCCCGACACATTGACGCCGCCCTGACTTAAATTCGTTTCATACCCATCCGGGAAAGAAGCGATAAAGCCTGCCGCCTGTGCGGCAGCCGCGGCTGCCTGAACAGCGTCCATATCAGCCCTCTCGTCTCCCCATCGCAGGTTTTCTGCAATCGTGCCGGAAAAGAGCACATTTTTCTGCAGCACCATGCCGACGCCGTCCCGCAGATGCTGCAGGGAATACTCTCTTACGTCGATGTCGTCCACATAGACGCCGCCCGCATCGACATCATACAGACGGGGAATCAACTGTACCAGACTGGTCTTACCGCAGCCGGTCGCTCCGATAATTCCCACCGTCTGCCCCGCCGGAATCGTAAACGAAATATCCGCCAGGACAGGCAGCGATTTTTTTCCGCTGCTTTTATAATAGGAAAACATGACATTCCGAAATTCGATTTTCCCCGCTCTGACAACCGCATCTTTTCGCGCCGCATCCGCATCCGTCAGGTCGACTTCCGTATCCAGCACCTCCGTAATCCGCTTCAATCCCGCAACCGCCCGGCTGCTCTGCAGCAGTACCATAGCCAGTATCATCAGCGACATCAAAACCTGCACGATATATGTGGTAAATGCGGTCAGATCGCCTACCGGCATTGTCCCCAAAAGCACCTGTCTGCCGCCAAACCAGACGACCGCCAGCGTCGTCACGTTCATCGCCAGCATCATAATCGGCATATTCAAAATGACAACCCGGAATGCATGCATTCCCGCTTCCTTCAGCTCCGCGTTCGACCGGGCAGACTTTTCTTCCTCAAAATCGCCCCGGACAAAAGACTTGATAATCCGTATCCCCACCAGCGCTTCCTGTATGCGGGAATTGAGGGCGTCGATCTTTTTCTGCATAATTTCAAACCGCGGAAAGGCAATGCGGATTACAATGCCGATGGCGGCGGCCAAAAGCGGAATCACAATGACCAGAATAAGCGCCAGCTCCGCGTTCATCAGAAACGCCATGATAATGGCGCCGATCAGCATCCCCGGCGCCCGCAGTAAAAGCCGCAGTCCCATCATGATGACATTCTGCACCTGTGTTATGTCATTCGTCAGCCGCGTAATCAGCGAACCGGTACTGTACGTGTCAATATTCCGAAACGAAAAATCCTGTACCTTGCGAAACACGTCGCTGCGCAGATCAGCCGCAAAGCTGATAGCAGCCCGCGCCGAAAAGTAAGCGCCGCCGATGCCGCCCGCCATCATGACCGCCGCGGTCAACAGCATGACCAGACCCATGCGGATAATAAACGATATATCATGCTGTACCGCACCGATATTGATAATGTCCGCCATAAACGAGGGCAGCAGCACCTCTCCCACCACTTCCGTTACCATCAGGATCGGGCCGAAAACAAACGATTTCCAATATGGCCTGATATATTTTCCATACCGCTTCATATCATACCTCCCCTAATTTTTCTGATTAAATTTTGATATTACAACCATTTTTTGCCACTGTCAATGAATGCGGGCTGAAATTCATAAAGATTTCACAAAAAGACAATCGTTATGGGCAATGCGAAGGATAAAAGCCGCCGCCCACAAAACTGGTCTGGTTAATTTTTCTCTTATTGGCTATTTATCGAATGCCAAATCTGCGTATACTGTTTTTAGAAAAAAGGAGGGAATCATCATGCAAAATCAGAAAGCATATCAGATTGCCGCCACCGGTCTGATCGCGGCACTTTCCTATGTTGTATTTACTTTTTTACAGATCAAAATCACCCTGCCGGGCGGAGACGCGACTTCCATCCATCTGGGAAATGCGGTATGTGTCCTCGGAGCCCTGATACTGGGCGGTACATATGGCGGTCTGGGCGGCGCCATCGGCATGACAATCGGCGATCTCCTCGATCCGGTCTATGTCATCTATGCGCCGAAAACCTTTATTCTCAAATTCTGCATCGGCATCATTACCGGCTTTGTGGCGCACAGGCTCGGTCATATCACCGATAGCAACGACAGAAAACATATTTTCCACTGGACCCTGCTCTCCGGCGGCGCAGGACTTCTGTTCAACGCCGTGTTCGATCCCCTGGTCGGATATTTTTATAAACTGCTTATTCTCGGAAAACCCGCGGCGGAAGTCGTGCTTGCCTACAATGTGGCATCGTCTTCCTTCAACGCCATAACCTCCCTGATCGCCGCGACGGCCGTCTATATGGCGCTGCTTCCCACATTAAAAAGAGCGGGATTGCTATATGGGATAAACGAAAAAGGTCTTTCCGGCCGGCATAAAAAGAGAAGCGCGTAAACGCGCTTCTCCGCCAGCTTCAATATTCCGCATCAGGCATAATCACCGCCGCAATAAAATAGATCAGAACCGCCATCCCAAAGCTGAAAAAGATAAACAAAATCCAGAGAATCCGTATCACCGTGGGATCCACATTCAGATATTCCCCCACGCCGCCGCATACGCCGCATAACATCCTGTTCGTTCTGCTTCTGGTCAGCTTTTTAAAATCATTGTTCATTTTCATTTCCTCCCTTTTCATAAAAGTCTACGGTAATTTCTCCCATTGCACAGGACAAATCCATATTCTTTTCCGCCTGATTCCGATAAGCATGTTCCCCGGCCGAAATTCCGTCGGACAGATCCGCGATTACAATACTGCCGGCCGCACAATCCGTATGATAGTCAAAATCTTCCGCATTTCCTTCCACTGCCAGCGCGATTTTTCCCATAGCGCATTCCGCTTCCACACTGCCTGAAACGGCGCCCTGCCAGGAAAATGTGCCGACGCCGCCTTCAATGACCAGATCGGTCACTGCAGCGTCCGTCACCACCATCTCACCGGCGGCAAATTCGGCCTCCAGCTTATCCGCATCCAACCCGTTTATCGTAAACTGCCCCGCTCCCGCATTCATCGAAATCTCACGCGCTTTCAGGCCGTTTGCCTGAAACATGCATCCGCCGACATCGATTTCTGCTTCGTCCAGCGCGGCTTCGGCGGGAATATACAGAATTATCCTGGTATCACGTTTCTTCCCGTTCTTTTTATCGTACCGGGAAATGACAGACAGACGGCCGTCTTCCACATAAAACCACAGCTTATCCGCATCCTCCGCCCGAATCCCAAATGTATCGGCATCCGTCTCCCTTATCGTCAACTCGCAGCCGCCGGCGTTTACCAGCAATTGACTGACCTCGCCGATGTCCGCAAGTTCCAGATTCTCATAGTCTCCCGACTGTGACGGCACAAACTCCATCACCGGCCCCATTTGCTCCAACAGTTTCCCGTCCAAATCCAGATCAAACGATTCCCAGAAATCGCTGTCTGCGGATTTCCCTGCCCCACTGTATACCGCCTGCGCCAGCAGATCAGCCGCTTGTTCCCGTCCGCCGCACATACGGCCGATCAGCATACATGCCGCGCCGATGCCCGCCATAATACCAAACACCGCCAAAACTTTCCAACCCCGCTTCATTGTTTTGCACCTCCGCGTCGTTTTCCGTGAAAGGGCCTTCTGCATAAATCCACCGCTGCCCGAAACAGGCAGACACTGCTTTTCATCACAATCCAGCCAAAGAGCCATGTGATCATCCCACCGACAGCCGTTACCAGCAGTCCGCACCCAAACAGAATGAGCGCACCGGCAGGCGAAACGAATAGTTTCGCAATCCCGCCCACGGCGATTGCCACGCCGCTGCACAGTACAACCAGACCGATCACCAGAAACAAAAGCAGAACCGCCGCGATCAGCAGCACGATCGTTGCGATCACCGCAACGGCCGCCGCCGCAATCGGAATGCACACAGGGCCAAGCAGGACACAGAGCAAAACGATGCACAGCAGTTTCCATATGTTCATGCCGGCCTTTTTCCGCGCTTTCTCCACCGGCGGCGGATTCTGCGATTCCTGTTTCTGTTCCGCCGCCCGCGCCGGAACGAATTTTTCCTCTCCGTCGGAAAACCCATGTTCGGTAAATTCCCCGTTTTCCTGTCTTCCGCTCATGCCGCCCCGGATGCTCTGCGCCAGCTTTTCCGGCGAACCCCATTCCTCCAGAATTTGTTCTTCCTTTTCCGGTCCTGCATCGTCCAGATAGTCGTTATAATACTGCAACGCCGCATCTCTTTCCTCTGATGAAACGTCATAAAGGGCATTTTGAAATGCCTGCATGAATTCCGTACGATTCATGTGTCAATCCCTCCCTGAAAAATTCCGGTAATCTTCGCCGCGTACAGCGACCACTCACCCTCATACAGATTGAGCTGCAGCCTGCCTTTCTCCGTTATCTTATAGTACCGTCTGTTCCTTCCCCCGCACTCTCTGTCATATACCTCCAGACATTCGTCCTTCTGCAGCCTGCGGAGCACCGGATAAAGTGTCGATTCCGACACTTCGATCGCGCCCCGGACTTCCTGTGTGATCTTATATCCGTAAGTGCCCTCCGCCTTTCTGGATATGACCGCCAGCACGATTGCATCTAACAGCGCTGCCCCTGTATTAAATACCATCGCTCCGCTCCTTTCCACAATATTATATGCTGTATAATATTGTTTACAACAATACTATATATCGTATAATATTATTTGTCAACAGGTAATTGCAAAACAACACGACAAACGCATGAAGGAACAAACCGTAAACACAATATATACAAAGGACAGAAACGGAAAAATCCTGATCGGATTATGGCTTTCCGACAGGGGCGCGGCATTCCGGCCGTGCACCTTGCGGAAAGTATTAGCGATTCTTATCGCTGTGTCACAATCCGCAATTTCCGGACAGGGATGTCCGGAAAAGACCGACCTGCGCCCGGATGGCGCATAGAGGTCGGTTGCACGCGTGCCGATACCCGGTACACAGCGCTTAGAACCGCTTATGCCTGTAGCCCGGTGCACGGCCGGAATGCCGCCCCCCTGCCGGAAGTATATTACACCGAAGACTTTTTCCGTTTCTGTCCTGTCCGGTCTGTAAATGTTCACAGTCTGTCCCTTCATGCGTTTGTCGTGGTCCAAACAACCGCCCATCTTGCCAAAAGGGAGGGAATTGATTACAATATTGGCGAATCACAGAATACGGAGAAAGGCAGATACTATGGAAATTTTCAAAAACACTTCCGGCAGCATACCGAAAAAAGCCGCCGCCATCAACGATCTGACCGGCTTTGGGCGCTGTTCCCTGGCCGTTGTGCTTCCCGTTCTCAATGCCATGGGACTGCAGGCCTGTCCCATTCCCACCTCCATTTTTTCCAGTCATATGGCATTTCCTTCTTATTATTATAAGGATCTGTCGGCGGGGCTTTCCCCCTACCTGGCAGAATATAATGCGCTGCAGCTTACCTTCGACGGAATCTATTGTGGATTTTTAAATTCCGAACAACAGTTTGCGCCTCTGGAACAGTTTATGGAGCGGCAGCGGAAAACCGGCAGTCCCGTAATCCTCATCGATCCGGTTCTCGGCGACCGTGGCCGGAGATACCGCATTGTAACAGAGGCACTCTGTCAGAGGATGAAACGATTCATTTCTCAGGCAACGATTGTCACCCCCAATCTGACCGAAGCCTGCCTTCTGACAGACACCCCGTTTCCCGATGCAGACGCGGACGACCCGCTTCTGCAGACGCTGACCGAAAGGCTCCTCTCCATGGGCCCTGCCAAAACCGTGATCACCGGTATCGTGCAGGACAGCCATATTCGGAATTATTGCGGAGAGCGAAGCGGAAACACCTTATCCACATTCTCATACGAAGTGGCCTCCAACGGAGAATCCCGTCCGGGAACCGGAGATCTCTTCGCCGCCATACTGACTGCGGACGCCGTCAATGATGTTCCTTTCTCCGTTTCTGTCCGAAAAGCTGCCGATTTTGTCCGCATCTGTGTGGAACAGTCCGCTCAGGCCCGTGTTCCCATACGGGAAGGCGTTATTTTTGAGAACAGACTTTCGGCATTATGGGACAGCATTGCCAGCCAAAACGATGACCTGTCAGGTCAATTATCCACAGACAGCCTTCGGGGTCTTGTGGATAAAAAAATGACAAATTGATCATTTTCGGATGTCAGATCGTTATTTATCCACCGTTTCCACAAAGTTATCCACAGTGACAGTGATGTCAAAACCCTCTGTCAGAACACAAAATGAAAGGAATGATACCATGTATGCACCCAAGATCGGCTCCCATGTGGGAATGAGCGGAACGGAAATGTTCGTTGGTTCCGTCAAAGAGGCGCTCTCCTACGAAGCCAATACCTTTATGCTCTACACCGGAGCGCCGCAAAATACCCGCCGGAAAGCGTTATCACAACTCCGCATTCCCGAAGCCCAGGCATTGATGGCGGAAGCCGGAATCACGGAGTTTGTCGTCCACGCTCCCTATATCATCAATCTGGCCAATACAGTCAAACCCGAAACCTTTCGTCTCGCAGTCGAGTTTCTCGCGCTGGAAATCGAGCGCACGGCCGCCATGGGCAGCCAAACTCTGATTCTCCATCCCGGCTCTCATGTCGGCGCCGGCGTGCAGAAAGGTATCCGCCAGATCACGGAAGGGCTGAACGCCGTCCTTACGGCGGACACCCCCTGCCATATCGCGCTGGAAACCATGGCGGGGAAAGGCTCGGAAATCGGCCGCAGCTTTGAGGAACTCGCGGCGATCTACGATGGCGTGCACCACGCGGAAAAACTGCGCGTCTGCTTCGACACATGCCATGTAAACGATGCGGGTTACGACATTGTCCATGATTTTGACGGCGTTATCGATGCTTTCCACCATCTGATCGGCAGGGAACAGATCCGTGTTTTCCATATCAACGACAGCAAAAATGAAAAGGGAGCCGCCAAAGACCGGCATGCCAATATCGGACAGGGCTGTATCGGATTTCCGGCGCTGCACGCCATCGTTCATCACCCTGACTTTATGGACATCCCCAAGATCCTGGAAACTCCCTATATCCCTTCTCCGGACGACCCGAAAAAGCTCCTTCCTCCTTACAGAGAAGAAATTGCGCTGCTGCGCCGGCCATACAGCCCTTTATAACCATTCGTCCCAGAAGCGCTCAATCCGTTTACCAATTTGGTCAACACTTACCGGCAGGCAGTCATCCCACTCCCGCGGAAACAGCCTGCGGCAGGCCGGGCTGCCAAACCGTTCGTCCAAAAGTACGACAATGCCGATGTCCTCCGCCGTTCGTATAACCCGGCCTGCCGCCTGCAATACCTTATTCATCCCCGGATAGCGGTAAGCATAATCGAACCCCGCCCCGCCTTCTGTCTCAAAATACGCCTTCAATATCTCGCGCTCCGGGCAAACCTGCGGAATACCCGTCCCCACAATCACCGCGCCGATCAGACTGTCATGCTTCAAATCGATGCCCTCGCTGAAAATTCCGCCCAATACGCAAAATCCCAGCAGGCTTTTATCCTCGATCTCCACCTCCATGTGAATGACATCCATAAAGCGTTCCGAAATATCCGACGGGTTTTCCACACCGGAAAACCGCCGCAAAAAAGTTTCCCGTTCCCGCTCGTCCATATGTCCGCCCTGCACAATGCACTCCTGCTCTGTCTCCCGGGCAAATTCCGCCACGTAAATGGTATACACCTGTTGGAGAAAACGGTAAGAAGGGAAAAAAATCATATAATTGCCATGCCGGTTTTTGGTCGTCTCATAAATATAGCGGGCGATCTTCCGGTATTCATCTTCTCCCCGCCTCGTATAACGGGTTGTGACATCCATACCGGCAAACAGGCCGCACCGACGTCTGTCAAACGGCGACGGGGCATAGACCTCAAAATCCGCCGCCTCCCCGCCCAGGAGCTTTTTATAATACTGAATCGGAAGCAGCGTTGCCGAAAAAAGAATACTGCTGACGCCTCTCTCCATACATTCCCGCAGATTGCGTCCCGGATCCACACAGAACAGGCGAAGCAGAAATCTGCCGTCTTCCTCCATTTTGGTATAAATCACATAATGATCATCCAACTGCTCATACATGGCAAGAAAATGCGATACCTGAAAGTAAAACGTCAGTACCGCCTTTCTGATCTCCGTACCGGCATGTTCTTCCCGCTCTTCCAGAAATTCCTCCATAGAGGCATGCAGCCGGTTCAGCGCCGCCGCAAACGCCTCGATTTCATCCCGGACCGCGTATGTCCCGCATTCGCGTTTCAATGCCAGCAGCTCCCGGTTACACCGCTCCAGCCGCTTTCCCATCGTGACGTCCAGCGGTTTTACTTTCCGCTTCAGCTCCAGAAAGTCCTCCTTCCACAACGCCGCGCTGTACATCTCCCTGCCCCGCTCCACCAGATTGTGCGCCTCATCGACAAGAAAAAGATAAGCTCCTTTCACACTGTCTCCGAAAAACCGCCGCAGACAGACATGCGGATCAAACGCGTAATTATAATCGCAGATAATCCCGTCGCAAAACAGGCTGATGTCCAATCCCATCTCAAACGGGCAGACACAATGCTTTTCCGCATAGGCCCGTATGGTCTTTGCGGAATAGTTGACCTCATTGGTCAGTATATCGTATAACGCCTCGTTGATTCTGTCATAATGCCCGGCCGCATACGGGCAGACTTCCGGATTGCAATCCGCTTCCTCCAGAAAGCATATTTTATCGCGCGCCGTCAGCAAAACCGTTTTAAAAGCCAGTCCCTTCCCGCGCAGCAGGGCAAACGTTTCATCTGCCACAGTCCTTGTAATCGTCTTGGCCGTCAGATAAAAAATCTTATCCGCCTTCCCTTCCCCAACCGCTTTCACAGAGGGAAATACGGTGGAGATCGTCTTGCCTACCCCGGTCGGCGCCTCCAAAAACAGCTTCCTCTTATGACAAATCGTCC
>CATLGN010000030.1 GCA_949935685.1 uncultured Lachnospiraceae bacterium
TTTCTTCACTCATAACGACAATCGCCGCCGCGCCGTCGTTGATACCGGAAGCATTGCCTGCCGTTACGAAACCGTCTTTATTGATCGGACGAAGCTTCTGCAGACCTTCGATCGTGGAACCTGCGCGCGGTCCCTCGTCCACCTTGAACTCAACCATCTCTTTTTTCTTCTTCACCATAACCGGAACGATTTCTTTTTCAAATGCGCCGGTCTTCTGTGCTTCTTCTGTCTTCAACTGGCTCTTTAATGCAAACTCGTCCAGTTCTTCTCTTGTCAGACCCCATTCTCTGCAAATGTTGTCAGCCGTTGTGATCATATGATAATCATTGAATGCATCCCAGAGCGCATCCTTAATCATGGTATCTACCAGAACACCATTGTTCATCCTGTAACCGTAACGCCCCTGCGGAATCGCATAAGGTGCCATGGACATATTCTCCATACCGCCTGCTACGACAACATCGGCATCCCCTGCGATGATCATCTGTGCAGCCATATTCACACTGTTCAGACCGGAACCGCATACAACATTGGTCGTAACTGCCGGTACTTCGATCGGAAGCCCCGCTTTGATGGCAGACTGACGCGCTACGTTCTGTCCCAGACCGGCCTGAATCACGCAGCCCATATATACATGGTCAACCTGATCCGGTGCAACGCCCGCTCTCTGCAATGCCTCTTTGATTACTATTGCACCAAGCTCCGCTGCCGGTGTTGTACTTAAGGAACCTCCCATTGTTCCGATTGCGGTACGACATGCACCTGCTAATACAATCTTCTTTGCCATTCTGTTTTTCCTCCATTTTCCATAAAAATACCTGATTGTCAGGACTCGCAATGATTGTTATTTTTTTATCCTTGTACGCTGGTTTTATTGTATCATAGGGCTTTGTTTTTTGCAATGGTTTTAAGGTATCGGAATGATATATTCCTCGTCATATTCATCGTCTGTATCATCATATGTAAGGCGGATCCGATCCTCCGACAGCCACTCCACACCAAAATGCACCGTTTCCATAAAACCGCTGCCCGGATAATCGAATATCTTTTTTCGAAACAGCAACCCTTTTTTGTAGACCGTCGGACGACACACATGATCGTAACAGACGATGATCGTATTGGTTTCCTCGGGCGATACGAAAGTCTCCTCCTCCGCCACCGCGGCAATCCGGCAACATCCCCGGAACAAAAGTACAATCATCAGTACGAAAACCGCTGTCACAAGATACCTGATATATCTTCGTTTCATCTGTTTTCCTCCATCACAGAACAAAAAACAGGCGATACATAGCTCCTGCCATGTACCGCCATACTGCCCCTGACCGGTAATCCCTTACTGCGGTGCGCTCTCGGAGAACGTTCCACATACGCCCTGGAATTTTTCAAGTCTCTTATCGGTTACTTTCTTCGCGATATAAATGATCGAATAATAAGCGTAATCCGTTTCACCATATACGGTATAGCACTCTTCCGACTGCCCTTCCAGAATCATGCCGCTCGTATCGGCGCTGACATTGGTCATACCCGGAACGCTGGCCGGCGCATCCGCGCTTGCCACCGAGTTCATGCTGTATGTATACTCAATCGCGCCCTTGACCTCGGAAATATCTCCGATTTCCCATTCATCTTTTACAAACTGCATTACGATAATGCCTCTTGTCTCGTCCTTGCTGAAGATTGCAAGTGTGTATTCATCACCCATATCCTCAGCGCTCCAGCTTTCATCCATCTGGATGCTGTATGTACCGTTCGGCGCCGTAAATGTCGTCTGTGCCTCTGCGCCGCAGCCTGCCAGCATCGTCACAACGAGCATAACCGCTATCAACACGGACCATTTTCTTTTCAGATTCAGTTTCTTCGTTTGTCTTTCTTCTCTCATTTCTTCTCCCTCTCTTAGATTATTATAGAAAATTTCTATAATATACCCTATCAGTTCTTGCGGTATTTGTCAACAGAGGGATCGCGCATTTCGCAAATTCGGTTCCATTCTTTTGTCTTTTCATCTTTCCGGGTCTCGCACCGGTTCTGATACAGAAAGCGGGAGAGTTGATAACAGTCGATCCAGATCTCATTATTGCTGTCTTTCTGGGATTCATCAAAAATAAGCTGCAGCCCCCAATGCAAGTGTACCACTTTGATATTATTCACATTTTCCGTATTGCTGTAACCGGTGTGTCCCATATAACCGATGACATCGCCGGCCGTCACCACGCTGCCTTCTTTCAGCGCCTTCTGATAGGGAAAATTCTGCCGCAGATGGGCATAATAATAATACCGCTTTTTGTCAAAACTGCGGATACCGATACGCCAGCCGCCATACCGGTTCCAGCCAAGCGCCTCCACATAACCGGATTCGATGGCGATAATCGGCGTCCCGATCTGCCCCATCATATCATGCCCAAGATGCGGTCTGGCGTAACCATAACTTCTGGATACGCCAAAATCATCGTAATCCTCATAGTAAAATCCTTTTGCAATAGGGGAAAACGCCTTCAGGCCATAACAGTTTTCCCATCGCAGCGTCCCGTCCTCCTGTTGTCTCTGTATTGTAAACTCACCGACAAAGCCGTCCAGTATCGCCCCGTAAGCCTTTCTGTAATACGGAAAATACTGCATGTCTTTTGTCAGTTCCCCGATCGTCGTCTCGCCGCCCCGCAGCTTTTGCGCGGCCTCCGTCAGTTCCTTCTCCGCCCCCGCCGGAAATTCCCCGCCGTGTTTTGCCGCCACATACGCCAGCAAATCCACCCAGTTTAGATGTACGTTCTCGTTTTTCGTCTCCACATCCAGCCGATACGCCGCCGTCAGCATTTCCGCCGGCGCGTGAAATTCCACCCATTTGATATAATCCTGCTTTTTATCCTCTTTCGCTTCTCCGCTGCCCGCCTCCGATTCCCGCTCTGCGACAGCCGGCGATTCCCTGTCCGCACCGGCGCCGGCCATCGCGGGCAGCAGCCCCTTTTCTCTCGCGCAGAGAAAAAGACCCAGCAAAATGAGCAAAACGCATTCCACCCTGATCGCATATCCGATATAACGCAGCCGCTTCATAATTTTATCCCTGCCGCGCAGCCGTCCGCGGCATTTCCCGTTTCCGTATTCCTTTTCAATATATGAGACGGAGAAAAAGGAAAGAACCCCGTTGTCGTTTTCCCCATGCAGGCGTATAATAATCTTTATCTGAAATCGGGTTTTTACTACATATTTTGCATGACAGGAGCGCAATCAAATGACTGAAAAAAATACGCTGACGGAGCGGCAATTACGCGATCTGACCCGTCAGGTAAAAGAAATCGTATTATCCGCCGGAGACTTTCTGGCGAAAACCGCCATCTCTTCCGTTTCGCAGAAGGAAGGACATTCCAACTTTGTCACCGACATGGACATCGCCGTGCAGGATCGACTGGTAACGGCTCTGGCACCGCTGTTGCCGGGCGCTTCTTACCTGCTGGAAGAAAGCGAAAATACTGCCGCGCTTGCCGACCTGGTCTGGATCATCGATCCCATCGACGGCACCCGCAACTTCATCTGCGGTAACGGCATGTCCACAATTTCCGTCGGACTGGCCTGTGAGGGCCGCGGTATCCTCGGCGTCGTATATAATCCGTTTACACGGGAGCTCTTTTCCGCCGCCAGCGGGCAGGGCGCTTATCGAAACGATACGCCCATCCATGTGATCGAGCGGCCGTTGGAAGACGCCATTCTCTGCGCAGGGACTTCCCCTTACTATGAGGAACTCAATGAAAAGGTCATCCGGACGCTGGCACGCTTATTTCCGCTGTGCGGCGATTTTCGCAGATTCGGCTCCGCCGCGCTGGAAATCTGTTACAGCGCCTGCGGTAAATGCGACGGTTTCTTTGAATACAGCCTGAATCCATGGGACTATACCGGCGCCTCCGTCATTATGGAAGAAGCCGGCGGCAGAATCACGCCCATCGGCAGCGACCGTCTCGACTGTACACAAAAATGCGGTATCCTGGCATGCGGAAACAATATTTTTGACAATATCATGGAAGTGTTGACAACAACATAATTAAGGAAAGGAACCGCCTATGGAAAAACGAAACATTGACTATGACAGCGGCACTGTTCCGGGGAAGCATAAGAAAGCGGTCCGGCTGCTGACCGCTGTTTCCGTCTGCACACTGCTGGCCGCGACCGCCGTATGCCATCCGGTACAGGCTCAGCCGAATGAAAAGCTGAAACAGCCTGTGCAAAATCTGCTGGAAAACAACGGCTGTCAGGAATACACCATACAAAAAGAACAATATTTCGTGGAATATTCCGATACCTATGACTATTGGGATGTCCTCACCATCGAGTACCCCCGGCTGGAACTTCCGGCCTCCGGCGTACAGGAAACGCTGAATACGCTCTTATACGACACGGCAATGGACCGGGCCAATTACTGGCATTTCAAAGCCGATGCCGATGTCCGTGCATTTCAGGAAGAATACTTTTCCATTTACGCGGATGATGTCAGATGCGACATTCCTTATCACAGTCAGTTTCTGACGAGTGTTCATTTCCGGGAACTGTACGCAACCGGGTATCCGATCTATATGGTCAAATATACGGAACGGGCGCTGACCATGGATCTGACCGACGGGCAGGTTTATACGCTGTCGGATATATTGCAAATCAACGCGGACTTTATCGATCTGTGGATGCAGGCTGCCGGTACACGCTATGGAGATATTTTCACGTCGGAAGAAGACGCGGCCATCCTTCTGGAATGGTTCACAGACACCGATGCGGATCTGAAAGGCCGCTATATCTGCCGGCCTTTCTACTACCTGACCGCAGAAAAGGACTTTGTCATCGGCATCTCCCTTGACCCGACAACAAATGCCGCAGTGACATCCGAAAATCAGAACAACACGTTTTCCGCGCAGATTTCTGCCAAAGAGCTGGAACCGTTCCGGACCGACAGCAGTTTCTGGAGCAAATATGGCCGCTCGGTGACTGCCGGAAACATCGTTCCCTGCGAAACGCTGCAGAATAATCTCTGGCTCGGAAAGGAGGCGTCCGCATGGAGTTTTTGAAAAAAACCTGCTGCCTTGTGAGCAGTTCTCTGCTGCTGGCCGCGCTGCCGCCGCTGACCGCCGCGGCACAAAACCCGGTCTGCCCGTTCCTCTATGAGACTGACGGCAATTCGGATTCTTATATCCGGCTTTTGGAAGATGCGCAGGATTATGAAGTGCAGCCCGGCGACAGTTTATGGAAAATTGCCGAAGAACTGTGGAACGACGGCGGCCGCTACCCGGCTCTGTACGCGGATAATCGTTCGCAGATCGGAAATCCCGACCTGATTTATCCCGGCATGATACTGCAGACTGCCGGCAGCGCATACCTCGAAAAACAGGGACCGCCAACTGCCTTTTCAACGCCGCAGTACTGTTTCGACAGTCCGCCCGGAAGCTGGCCTGTCGGCACAACGGAATCCGGTGAAGCCTGGGCAAATCTGGTGCTTTTGGGCAGCGGTATCTCTGACATTGCCTGTCTCGTTCAGGACAAAGAACCGGCGACCGTTCAGGCGCTGCAGAACTGGGAAAACTGCACTCTGCAGATTCAGGATTATGCGGCAGAGCAGTATCCCGACAGCGTAACCAACCTCGCGTTTGAACGATACCGCTCCACGAAAAACGAAGACATATATCTGTATTCCTATACCTTTCTGATCGATATGGAACCCTATCAGCAAGAGGGAGAACTGGAGATCGACGTCTGCGTGGGCATGAAACTGACGGAACACTTACAGGCACAGTTTGTCGGCTTCGGCAGCCGATACGATATACACGGCGCCGTGCGCTATGTGACGGCAAGCTTTGAAGAAAATCCCGAAGGCTATGCGGACGGATTCGTTTCGGTCAATGATTCCAATATGCAGATTACGCCAGTTTCCGAATGGGACGTTCACGGGCTTTACAACGCCTTTCCCTGGATCGACGAATATTTTAGCGCCCTGCTGCGCGAAGTTACGGGAACGCCCGACAGTGACATATCGGAAAAGGAACGGCTTTTACACGAACTCCATGCAGTCGAAATCGGGCCGCTGGAATAACACGGTAACAAAAAAGAATCGCATTTTGGTAGCTACTCATAAAACAGTATCAACCAACAAACTGAAATAGGGTAGCTGCCATACAGGGTGCAGAAAAAGGCGTGTGAGAAACAAAGCGTTTCTTGCCCGCTTTTTCATGCCCTTTGTTACGCAGTAGGGGCTGAAAAAGCATTAATACAGGCGGCTTTGTGGGCACATTTCCCACGCGACAAGGGAGTTATACCTTTTTCCTCAAAAACGCCTTTCTACTGCGTAACAAAACTGTGGTAACTATCCGAGGGAGCATAACCGCCTATGTTGGATTTCCCTATGTTGGAAAAGCCTACATTGGATTATCCAACATTGGAAAAACCTACGTTGGAAAATCCAACGCAATTAAATAAAGATATAAATAACTAAAGAAAAATCAAATACAGATTCCCTTCCTATCCTTTCCCTAATCCCTTCCCTTTGAAGCAAGGCAACGCGGCAGAACCGCCGGAATGGAAAAAGAATAGAACGGAAATGACAGCACAAAGAAGTATCGTTTACTATGTTACGCAATAGAACACTGTTTTTAAGGGTGGGAGTATAAAACCCTTGCTCCTGCCCCTATCGCCGCTGTAATGCTGCTGAAGTCAAGCGAGAGAAGCCATTTAATGCGTATCATTCCATAATGGATTGAGAGCGTAAGCGGTCTATCCGATTGCGCTCTCTTAGCCGCCCAACAGCAAAGACAGGGAAAGCCGTCAAGGACGCGCAAGCGTGCATTTTATCCTTGACGGCTTTTTCTGGCTTTGCTACTTCCTACCTGTCAAAACGGAATTGTAGGATAGCTTTGATAAGCTGTGCTTTCAAACGGTCTTGAATATCGTCGTTGATATGTCCCCGATAGGTAGATAGGTACTTGATATGTCCGGCATAGTGCCGCAATACCGCGTCTATGGCTTCTGGCTCGCCGGCGACAGCTTTTTCAATAACTTCAAAGGGTATCAGCTTCTTGTTCCTCATGTTCTGATTTTAACCATTCCTTTCTCAACTGCTTCAATGCCGCGTGTTTCCAGTAATTAGCTGTGCTTCTGCTTCGTCCATACTCGTTCCCGACTTCTGTATCAGTGTAACCGAGGAAGAAGTACATCAGCAGGACAACACGCCGTTGTTCCGGCAATCTGGCTAATGGGTCGGCTAACCGTTTGCTTGCCACAACAATTTTCTGCCCTTTCACAACAAAAACAGTTGGAATGTCGTATTGCTCAAAGTAATTATCTGTTGTGAACGGTTCAAAGGGTGTTTCGGACATCAGATAGTCAAGCGATACTTCGTGCTTCTGTTTCCGTCCAAAATCGCGGTATGCGCTGATTGCCGCATTGCGGAGAACAATTCTGCAAAAAGCGGCAAAGGCGTATTCGATATGCTCCATGAATTGTTCATAATACCTCATTTTCTCATCACCCCCCCCCTTTCTTCCCAGTAGGGGGCTATTACAACAAACGCCCATGCGGGATAAAACCGCGTGAGCGTTTGAGTAATACGAATTATTAAGGCATACTAAATGATATGTATGTTCATCTTCATAGTCGGAATACTCCGCTATGGTAGGCATGATTTTTTTGACAATCTATTATCCATGACACTTATAATCGGCATGGCGGCAACCTCCCGAAGCCGCCATAAAAATAAAACAGCGGCTTTATCCAAGCCGCCGCTTTAAGCACATAAGAGTATGTCTGCTGTACGACGGCTTTTTTCTTTTGCCGTCGTCCGGCAGATTTATGTTGAAATTAAATTGCTTAGCCAAAAGGAGATTTCCTCAAATGCCTCCTTGTTCAACCTGTATTTTTTATATCTTCCTAACTTCTCAACCGTAACAAGATTGCATTCTTCTAATTTTTGCAAATGATACGATATAGAAGCATGGGAAATGGTAAAATAGCTTGCAATTTCCCCCGCATTAAGCGTATAATCCCTTAAAAGCTCAATGATTTTTAGCCTTGTATCATCGGCGAGAGCATGAAATTGTCTGTCTAAGCAATCACAAGCCTTAATCATTTTATATTCACTGTTCAAAGTTGCTTTTTGTTGAAAAGCCGAATGGCAATCAGCAATCCGAAAATGGATAAAATGATTGAAATGAAAGCTGGTATTACAAATTCTGCCGGAACAGCTTCGCCGGAAATCAAATCTACATTTTTTGAGGTTAAAATGAACGGATTGAATTTCGCAATCGGTTCTATCATTCCGAGCAAGGATATTATGGCAACAATACCGCCCGTAAAGAGTATGCTTGTGAAAGTCTGTTTGAATATCACACACCCAATCATTAGAATACTCAAATACAGAAAACCGACTATCCAAAGAGAGCCTGCGGCTAAAACAACATTTGAAAGGTTGCTATCATTCCATAAAAGGGATGTGTAACCGTATGTCGCAGCATATCCAATCCAATAACTAATTGTCATAAGTGTGGCGGCTACTGTATATTTTGCAAGGATAACAGCTTTACGGGACAGCCCCTTTGTAACCATTAAAACTAAGGTTCCTTTGGAATATTCATTCGACAGACAGCTTCCAAACAAAATGATAAATGCGCTGAACCCAACGCCAGAAATGTTCTTGTAAAATTGTTTCCATGCGTCCAAAGCGACTGGTTCAGAGGTCATTTCCATATCTGCGGCTAAAGCTGATAGAATTTCCGGCGTAAATTTTGCAAGAAATGCGCTCATAATGCTGAAAATCAAAAAGACCGCAAACAAGATAATAAAACGATAATTCTTCATATTTTCCGTGAATTCTTTTTTCATAAAAGCAATATATCCATTCATTTCACTACCTCCAAAAACAGACTTTCAAGGGACGGCTCCATAAGTTCTATTTTTACGGGGCAAATCCCTGTTTCCGCAAGGACGCGAAACAAGGATTTTTGCACATTTACCATATCTCGGCTATGTAAAATAAGTTCCCTGTTATTTTCTTCAGAATGAAGTAACAATGGCTCTATGGATTTTTGTTTCTTGAAAAACTGTAAATCTTTATCTGCCGAAAATTCCAAAATCAAGCTGTCATGACCATGCAAAGCCTTAATCTCTGCAAGTGTTCCAGTGACAGCGATTTTTCCCTCATTCAAAAAGGCGGCATGGTCGCAAATACGTTCTACATCAGAAAGGATATGAGTGGAAAATAGCACCGTCGTCGTTCCGCTGATTTTATAGAGAATATCCAAAATCTCTTTTCTTCCTACGGGATCAAGCGCACTTGTCGGTTCATCACAAATCAGTAATTTCGGCTGTGTGAGCAATGCCTGTGCAATTCCCAACCGTTGCTTCATACCGCGAGAAAATCCGCCGATTTGCTTTGTTGCACCGTTTAGACTGACAAGGGAAAGGAGTTCATCACTTCTTTTTGAAATTTCGGATTTTGATAGACCAATGACTTCTCCGCATAGCTTTAGATACTGTATGGGCGTCATATAGTTGTAAAATTCTGGGACGTCCGGCAAATATCCAATATATTGATTTGTCCTTGTCTGCCCAAAGAAAACCGGCTCATTGCAAACATAGATTTCTCCGTTGTCGGGTTGTAATAATCCCAATACCATTTTCATGGTCGTTGTTTTGCCAGCTCCATTTTTCCCTATGAAACCAAAGACACTTCCCTCTGGTACAGACAGATTAAGAGTGTCAATGATTTTCTGTTTTCCAAAACTTTTAGATAAATTTTGTATTGTGAGGATGTTCATTCGTTCTCCCCCTTTCCAAAGACAAAATAAACAATCGGTCCAAAGAGCAAGAGGACGACAACAATTACAAGCCACATGGCTCTGTTTCCAAAGCGATAGCATGGGTGTTGCAGAATGTGTCTTACCGCCGCCACTGCAAGAGCGATGTCTACCAACAGGACGGGAGCCAGCAAAGGCAGAATGTTAAATAAAGTGTTCAATGTTTTACCTCCTATGCTTTATCGTTTTAATAATATTACCATAATGATAATATAAAGTCAATAGAAACCGCCCCACTGATTTGGGACGGTCATTTTATTTGTCTGTATTTTCTGCCGGAGATACGATTACACCTATCGTCCGTAATTTACGTTCTGAATTAGGTTTATTGCTTGTTACTGTGTTGATTATTTGAGAAATGCTTGTTACAAGAGAAGTCAATTCATCATCAGAGAGATATAGTGGGGAAAGAGAAAATCCCGTCATATCTTTTTTGATATTGATATTTGGAGATTGACAATATTCTTGAAACTGTTTTGCAAATCCAAAGATATACTGCATGAAATACTGCATATAAAGTTCGCCGGAATTTTCCTCAACCATATTTTCCATATTGCTGTTGATGTCGTATGCCAGTGCGTATGTTTTTTCTACTGTGCCGCGTACCTGTGTTTCTTCTACCACTTGTAAAATGCCTTCACTCAACATTTTTTTGATGTGCCGGTATAGGGTAGCTTGAGGAATATCGTTATAAGTATCGGCTAAATGTTTCGCTGTTGTTTCCCCTTTTGAATATATTTCAAGAAGCAATTTACATTTTACCGGATTTGTAATGCAATCCATAAGTTTATCGGTCATCTTTCGCCCTCCTACTTTGATATATGAAAATATTATCATTTTGATACTAAAAAGTCAAGCGACACTATGAACATACTGTAATTAAATATTTGAAACATTTTTTCGGTACATGTTTGGCATTTCCGGCGTGTCCTCCGTAGTGGGGAATGAGAAAAATTTTTTCTTAAATTTTTCTAAAATCTTTGGCAAAACCGCTATGTCTGGTGTTGTAGGTAGTGAAAGAAAAACTATCACAAAGCGGGCAGAAATGCCGCTTGCAAATGTCTTGTTAGCTAAAGGGGGCTACTTATGGAAAACAGGAAACGAAACGTACAAATCATTATCCGGGTAACAGAGGAAAAACGGGCGTTAATTGAGGAAAAAATGCGGCAAATACCAACGCTCAATCTCTCCGCTTATGCTCGAAAAATACTCATTGACGGGTATATCATCACGCTTGATTTGCA